>CAXNFV010000134.1:0-4031 GCA_964201675.1 Ilumatobacteraceae bacterium
GCTGGGCCTTCTTGCGCTTGCGCTGCATACCTAAAAACTTTTCCTGCGGCACCGACAGATGATCCACCGAACATTTGAGCGAATGGAATTGCTACGCCGGTTGCTACTGCTGCTTGAATGAAATGACGTCGCGACAAACCATTTGTCGAAACTTCATTTGTTGTTTGCTCAATTGTTGACATTTAGTCCCCTTGTTAATTTGGATTATGAGTTGGTGAAAGTCTTCTAAATATCAGCCCACCACGCTGACTGACAATTATATGCCGTTTGACACACGGTATGCAAGCCTCAAACAAGGACAGTACCTACTTTGTGTTGCACTAACGAACTAAAGAACTCGCGCACGCTTTAGGCGTTTACTCGATTTCCAGCCAGTTTTGAAGCTACTTTTCCTATTCGGTCAATTCGCTTAAGCAACGCCTCGCGGGCCTTTTCGGCATCGCTACTGAGACCGGTCAAATCAGCAATCTTCCAGTGGCGCAATACAACTGGCACCAAAATCTGCTCGTGGTGAATTGCAAGGTCGTAAATGCCGACTCGAGCGATCTCACGAGACAGACGATCAAAATCAGTGATGCCGGTGCCGGGCATCGCGAACGTTCGCACGGCTCGTTCGATGCCGATAACCATATTTGAAGGATCTACTGCGATTGCGGCAGTGGCAAGATCGCGGTAAAACAAATAGTGCAAGTTCTCATCGTTGCCAACACGCGACATTATTGCCTGACCAACTCCGTCGGCCATCGCTTTGCCTGTGTTGCGGTGTGCGATTCGAGTTGCGAGTTCTTGCATACTCAAATACGCGAGTGCTTCATAAAGGTCTAATGGCGCCGGCACTTGTCCGCTACGCACCTGTTGCATTCGTGCCCGCTCTAATGCGACTGGGTCTATTGCACGCGTCACCGTCAAATAGTCGCGAATCACTATCGAGTGACGACCCTCTTCGGCTGTCCAGTTACGACCCCACTCACCGTAAGCGCCATCGTTGCCAAACAGCTGATCGATGTCGCGAAAGTAATACGGCAAATTATCTTCAGTTAACAAATTTACATAAAGTGACGCACGCACGGCATCTGACATTTCGTTGCTTACCGCTCCGAAATCTGTATCGCTATCTTTCCATTGTTCGCCAGGCACAAAATCTTTGCCGCGACTATACGGAACCATTTCGTGTGGAAACCATTCTTTGGCAACACCAAGATGTCGATTTAATAAATCACCTGCGACTGGTTCAAGTTCTCGCAAGAGTCCGCGTTCATCCATGCTTAAACACTAACTCGTCAAAACATCTACAAGTCGCTGTAAAGGTATGTGATAGTCGTCTAGCAAAGTCAGGTTTGCCTTACGCATTCGTGCATTTTCTAACACCGAATTCGCCGGGCGTTTGGCTGGCCTTGCAGGTTGAAGCAAGTCAGTTGTCGTGGCGATCACCCGATTTGGGTCTAGACCGGCACATGTCAAGACATCCCGTGCAAAACCGAACCAACTTGTTGAACCTTGATTCGTTAAATGCCAAATACCAGTTCGATTATTAATCGCTAGATCAACGATCGCTGGAGCCGCGTCACTAGTAAAAGTTGGTGAACCGATTTGGTCATCAACAAATGTCAGCGTCGGGTTAGATGCAGCCAATCGCAAAATGGTTTTAACCATGTTCGCACCGTGTTCGCCACAGACCCATGAGATTCGAACTATTTGGTCAGTCGTTAGATCTAATTGCTGTTCGCCGGCAAGTTTGCTTGCCCCGTAAACAGATTGAGGGTTAGGCGAATCACTCTCAATATAAGGTGTCGACTTTGTGCCGTCAAACACATAGTCAGTGGATATATAGATGACTCGCGCACCAGACTCGCGGGCCGCCGAAACGATATTCGCCGTACCATCACGATTTACATTCATGGCTTTAGACGAGTCTGATTCGCAAGCATCAACTGCCGTCCACGCAGCCGCATGAATAATCGCTTCTACATTTGCTTGGCCGACTACGCGAGCGACTTGCGATTTGTCGGTGATATCTAAGTCGTTATGGCTAGTTGCAATAACTTCGTGACCAGATTTTCGAGCCGATAAAACTAAATCTGTACCTAGTTGACCTAAGGCGCCGGTGATTAACAGTTTCACTATTTCTTGGCTTTCAGGGGCTCCCACCACCAGCGATTATCGCGATACCAGTTGACTGTCGCTTCGAGCGCTTCGTCAAGTGAACGAGTTCGCTTCCAACCAAGTTTTGTAATCTTAGTTATATCAACCGAGTAGCGACGATCATGACCAAGGCGGTCAGCAACATATTGCACACTTGATTCATCTTTGCCAAGTTGTGCCAAAAGTTTGTTAACTAGTACTCGGTTGGCAGTCTCGTTGCCAGCCCCGATGTTGTATATCTCGCCAGCAGTGCCGTGTTCAAGGGCTAGATGAACGCCCGAGCAATGATCATCAACATAGATCCAATCGCGTTCGTTAAGACCGTCGCCGTATAAAGGAATCTTTTTGTTGTCGAGCAAATTCGTCGTGAACAACGGAATCGCTTTTTCTGGGTATTGAAATGGGCCAAAGTTGTTGGTGCAGCGCGTGACAACAACTGGCGTGCCGTGAGTTGAGAAATACGACAAAGCAATCAAGTCGCTGCCCGCTTTAGACGCCGAATATGGACTGCGTGGCTCAAGCGGGTCACTCTCGCGCGACGAACCAGTTTCAACCGAGCCATAAACCTCATCTGTACCGATGTGCAGAACTCGTGCGATGTTCAATCTGCGCGCCGCATCAATCACAACATTTGTGCCAAAACAATTCGTCAAAATAAAGTCTTCGCTACCTGCAATCGAACGATCAACATGACTCTCAGCGGCGAAATGCACGACTGCATCGTGACCGATCATCGCTGATTCGACATCGCCAGGTTGACAAATATTGCCCTTGACAAATTTAAATCTCGGACTGTCGTCAACGTCTTTCAGAGTCGACAAGTTGCCGGCGTATGTCAACGAATCGTAGACAGTTATTTCGTGATCGGTGTTGGCAAATACCCATCGCACATAATTCGAGCCGATAAAACCAGCGCCACCTGTTACAAAAATTTTCATAGATTAATTAGGTCCGCATTGGCCAAAAAGGTCGCACCTGTGCGTCAATCGCATCTCGCGTCGGGTTTGCGGCATCACGGTCAGACAAAATTGGCTTGGCGATACCCCAGTCAGCTTTAACTGCTTTGTCGTTATACGCCAAACCCAGTTCATCTTTCGGGTTGTAATAACTGTCGACCAAATATGTGATCGCCATATTTGTTAGCGACGCAAAACCGTGCGCTACACCCGGCGGAATGAATATGCCACGATGATCATGCGTGCCATCGGCCCGAGCACCAATATCGATAACTTGAGTTGCGCCATCAGTTGGTGAGCCGACTCGCAGGTCATGCAACACCACGCGACAACTACCGATCGGCACATACCAATAGTCGGCTTGGTGCAGGTGATAGTGCAAACCAACGATGCAACCTGCCTGACGATCGCCACGATTACCTTGCAACATTTCGCGACCAAGCGGAAACCACTCGCGCCGATATGTTTCGATAAAAGTGCCACGCGAGTCGCCGAACGCCTGAGGCTCAACTATTTGCACGCCCTTAATCAACGAAGATTCAGTAATTGTCGCCATTATTCGAGTTCTACTTTCGAGTCGTCACCGAGCATTAGACGAAGTGCACGTGGTTGTTGAATACTGCGGATAACTTCAACATCTTTGCCAATCAGCGAATCGGTAAGTTTTGATACGCCAATGATTGAACTACCGTCGAGCACAACCGAGTGATCCATCTCAGACTTGACCACGCGACAGTTTTTACCAAGTGACGTATACGGACCTATATAACTGTCTTCAATAATTGCGCCAGCACCGATAACGACTGGGCCACGAATTCGCGAGTTTGAGACTTTCGCACCGGCTTCAATAGTTACTCGGCCTTGAATCTCAGACACTGCGTCGACTGTGCCTTCCATCTTGGTTTTCATCGCATCAAGCACCAGGCGATTGCA
>CAXNFV010000135.1:0-4015 GCA_964201675.1 Ilumatobacteraceae bacterium
GTTTTTTCTGATAAACAGCCGCGATCAGTCGCCGATATTTATTCTCAGGCAACTCTGCTGAAGGTTCGTGGTTTTAAGCAAGTGCAACGCTCTCTCGACCACGACAAGCAAGACCGACCAATCGCGCGCAGCAAGAGCAGAACCAAAAAGTGACCGTTCTCGTAACTGGTGGAGCCGGATATATCGGTGCACATACGGTGCGCGCACTGCGTGATGCATCACGCGACGTAGTGGTTCTTGACACCCTTGAGCGGGGTAATCGAAATGCCGTGATTGATGCAAAATTGATAGTCGGTGATATTGCCGATCAGAAACTTGTCGCCAAGATTTGTCGCAAATACAAAATCACAGATGTCGTTCATTTTGCGGCGTATAAAGCCGTTGGCGAATCAATGACTCACCCGATGAAATATTGGCAAAATAATGTTTCGTCGACAATCAAGTTGTTAGAGACTTTGATCTCACAAAATGTTTATCGATTTGTTTTTTCTTCGTCAGCATCCGTATATGGCACGCCGAAATCTTCACCAACTAACGAGAATGAATCAACGAAACCTGAGAGTGTTTACGCTGAAACTAAACTGGCGGTTGAAAATATTTTGAAATCACTTGACGCTACTGGCTTGAAGTCGGTCAGTCTGCGCTATTTCAATGCCGCTGGTGCGAGTGGCGACAACAAAATTGGTGAAGACTGGATGGCTTCGCAGAACCTGATTCCAAGGGTGATGCGTGCGATACTCGACGACAAATTCAAATTTGAAGTTTTCGGTAATGACTATGCGACACCAGACGGCACTTGTATTCGCGACTACATACATGTTGAAGATTTGGCAATTGCTCATCTCAAAGCACTTGAGTATCTAGAGTCAGGTGGCAAAACGATGGCCTGCAATATCGGCACAGGCAACGGCACCTCGGTAACCGAGTTGCTCGAGATGACGGCGCAAGTCGCGAAACGAAAAGTACCGCACACGATTGGTGCGCGCCGAGACGGCGACCCAGTGAGTGTTTTTGCCGATGCGACTTTGGCTCATAACGTTTTGGGTTGGCAGGCAACTCATGGTCTTCGAAGCATTATTGAATCGGCATACAACTGGCACAGCACCCACCCAAGTGGGTATAACTAAAAATTAGATTGGCATGTTTGATCGTTGTCGATCCAACCAACCAAGCAAGACTGCAATCGCTCTCGGGTCGTGACGAAGTCGGTGACCGGCCCCAGAAATGACCTGCAAGTCTGCCGACCCGTGCGCTTCGGCTAAAACTCGTGAATCGGCGGTCGGCACGCTTTCATCGTCATCGCCATGCAGCAGCAACAACGGTCGTGGTGCAAATCTTCGAGCGGCATCTGTTGGTCGAAACCTGCGTAGTTCACGACTCCATTCGTCGTACGATTCTGGAAACTTCGGATTATGAATCGCGCCAACTTCGCGTACATGCTCGAGAAATCTTCGGGGTTGCGCGGCCCAGTCATCAAAATCGGCGTGTGGCCCAAGCAATGCACAACCATTAACTCGAGGATCATCAGCACCAGCACACAGAGCCAGCGACGCACCAGTGTTGGTACCAACTAGCCACACACCGCTTGGCGACACTTCAGCAACTAGGTGATCAATCGCAGCACGAAGATCATCAACCCAGCCTTGCATTGAGAAGTCGCCCTGGCTTGAGCCGCATCCACGAAAAGTGAACGTCATTGCCGCCCAACCAAGTTCGTTGGCAACTCGATCAATCAATTCTGGAAACGTACTCGCCGAATGGCGTGCATCGTTTAGGGCAACTGGAAACCCGTGACACAACAACATGCCAGGCAGAACACCGGTCTTTCCGGATGGCTTTGCCAGATAACGAGAAATCTTAAGATCGCCTGAGAGAAATTCTCCGTTCACGTTGGTGACGAGCGATCAGCAACTACTCGTGAGGTTTACGATGACGACGCTTTTTGTTAGAGGTTGCGAGTTTGTAACCACGATTACGAGCCTCAGGAAGCGTGTCTGGCGCAAAGCATAAGCCCACTTCTTGGTTGACGATGTCGTTAATTATCTCTGAATATGTCTCGGCATCTAAAGAGTCGACGTCGTATACCAACTGTGTTCGCTTGTCACCAAGGTAACGCGTGTGGGCGAATCGAGTAGATCTTTGCATACAACAAATCTAGCCGTCACTTCGTTTGGCTTGTCGCTTCGTTTGGCCCGCCGCGAACTGCTTATTATTGGGTCATGGCTGATGCACAAACAAAGCCGATAAAAATTGATTTCTTCTTTGACATCATGTGTCCATGGGCGTATCAAACATCTATTTGGATCCGAGAAGTTCGACGGACGATAGATCTTGATATCAACTGGCGCTTTTTTAGTCTTGAAGAAATCAATCGTGAAGAAGGAAAGAAGCATCCTTGGGAGCGCGAACTTGCATACGGATGGACTCCTCTTCGGATTGCGGCATGGCTGCGCAGAAAAGATATGGATTTATGTGATGACTGGTATTTAGTGGCCGCGCGGGCGTTGCACGAGAATGGGTTGCGTCCATATGAAGAAGCGACGGCCCGCGAACTTCTTGAAAGTATTTCTGCGCCGAGCAACACTTGGGACGAAGCGATCGCGGATCAGACGACACATGATGATGTACGACTTGATCACCAAGAGTCGGTTACGAAATTTGCAGCGTTTGGTGTGCCACTAATTGTTTTCGAAAATGGTCGCAGCGTATTTGGACCGGTCGTCGTGCCACCGCCACTCGGCGACGAAGCGCTCAAACTTTGGAATCTGATGCAGGCTTACAGCGAAATTCAAGGTCTGTACGAAATCAAGACTCCAAAAACTCAAAGCGATCTTGAAAATATCGCAAAGGTTTTCTCACCTTATTTGAAGGCACGCGAGTGGCGAACTGTGCAGACACCGGCACCATGAGCGCAAGCGACTATAAGAACACTCTCGAACTGTTGTTCGATACTCTGGCGTCGATTCACAATCTTTGTGCTGATTTGACTGAGTCGCAATTCAAGACACCGACTCAATGCCCAGGTTGGACAGTGCAAGACAATCTTTCGCACATGATCGGTACAGAAAAATCTTTGGGCGGACTAGGTGCAACAACTCATCGCGCCACATCGCTTGAGTTTGTTAAAAATCCGATTGGAGAAATGAACGAGCATGAGGTTGACGCTCGTCGCTCACTTACTGGGGCCGAAGTTCTAAAAGAATTTGATCAAGTGATGTCTAGTCGCCGCAATCAACTTGCGTCAGAGCCCGAAGAATATTTCACCAAGGAAACGATGACCCCGACAGGCAAAGGCACCGTGGCTGATTTTTTGCATATTCGCGTTTTGGATTGTTGGGTGCACGAACAAGATATTCGGCGAGCGTTAAACATCGCCGGAAATCAAAATTCTGCGAGTGCCGAACTTACGGTTGACCGATTGTGTCGCACTCTGCCGATTGTCGTTGGTAAACGAGCCGCCGCCCCTGAAGGATCGTGTGTGGTCATTCACATCACAGAGCCAGTTGTTAGAAAAATCTCAATCACAGTAGTCAACGGTCGTGCCACGGTGGTTGACGCACCATCTAGCAAGCCACTAACAGAACTATTTTTCGACAGCAACACATTTGTCGAACTTGCCACAGGTCGCGCCACGGCACAAGAAGCAAGAGAGCGTTGGAAAGTTTCTGGAGACACAGATTTAGGCGAACGAGTTGTTGGCGCCATAAACATGATGATCTAGCACTACTTAATTGGCGAGGGCTGATTTAGCCATTGCAAGTCTGAGTTTCACAAGCCTAAGTTTCGCTAGCCTTTAGTAGTCATGGTGTCGCCTCTATTCGACCCAGTTGTCGTGCAACAAAAAATTGATGCGTTGACAAAGCGTGACAACGAATTCGCCGAGCGTGCTAAAGAACTTGAGCGTGCCCGACAGATTGAAAAATATGGCGCGCCCCGCGTGTACGAGTTTGCGCCAAATACTTCGCAAGTGCACGTGACCAACTGGGTGCACTCGGGCTGGATGCGTCCACTGCGA
>CAXNFV010000136.1:0-4013 GCA_964201675.1 Ilumatobacteraceae bacterium
CTAAATTGGCAATCGTGTCATCAATTGGAGTTCCGAGAATGATGATATTTTCTTTGAGCAAACGACTGTAAAGGTCGTACGTGCGCTCACCGCGGCTAGTCGTTTCGGTAACGCTTGGCACGTAATAGTTTCTTGCAAAATCCACAAACACCTCAACTGAATCGGTTTAATTACTACGAGACTTTTTGGCTCTAGCTAAATACGCTAGTTCGTGACAGGGTGGCTTTGTGTGCTTTGGTAAGACACGAAATTGCCTAAGTAAAGCGCTTGCGTTCGTGCTACAGCGCCTCTTTGTCTGAGTCAAGTTCGCCAGGTTCAGCAGTTTCAGCAGTTTCAGCAGTTTCAATCTCATCGTGATTGTGGTCACCTAGCACCGTGTCAGTGTCGATTGTGTTGCCTTGATCATCAACAAACTTCGAGTTATGCAATAACCAGTCAATCGCCTTGGACTTCGAGATCTGCGCTCGCAAATCTGCGGTCGCGTCGTTCTTGTCGTAAGCCTTACGAATCGCTGCGGGCTTTTTCTTCACCTGCGCAGCAATGCGTTCAAACTGCATCTCAAGATCATCTTCTGTTGCATCAAGTTTTTGTGCGAGCGCGACAGCGCGTAACGCAATATCAACTTTAACTGCGAGTGTCGACTGCTCTTTGAGCGCATCCACAAATTGTTCGGCTGTTTGTTGGGTAATTGATAGCCACTGCTCCATCGAAATACCCTGCGATTCGAATTGCTTTAACGTGTTCTGCACACGCCCACGCAAATCGCTTGAGACCATCGCCTCGGGGGCTTCAATTTCTACCAACTCGGCAAGTGCCGCAGTTGTTTTTTCGACGACAGTGTTGCGAATCTGATTCAAGCGTGATTCTTCAATGCGGGTTTGCACAGCCGACTTCCATGCTTCAATTGATTCATGCTCGGCCAAGTGTTCGGCAACCCACTCGTCATTTAATTCTGGCAATACTTGCTCTTGAATCTTCTTGACGGTTACGACGAAATCTGCCGTTTCGGTCATCCCAGATGGAAGCGAAGTGAATTCGAGTTTTTGACCAGTTGTCGAACCAATAATATTTTTATCAAAATCTTCGGCAACCCAATTCTTGCCAACTTCATAAAGCCAATCGTCGACATTCAAACCAGGAAGTGGAGCGCCGTCTCGTGAGCCGACAAGATCAAGAGTGACTTGATCGTCGATTTTCGCGGGTCGATCAACATCAACAAGTGTCGCGTGTCTTTTGCGTTCGTGTGTAACGACCTCTTCGATATCTTCAGCTGACGCAACTAGAGCCGGAAGTACAACCCGCAGACCTTCATATCCAGCAATGTTTACGACAGGTCGAACTTCGCATGTGGCGTCGAACAAGACGTTGCCGGTCTCTTGTCCGCTTGTGAGACTGACCTCGGGAGTGGCGATGATGTCAAGATCATGTTCTCGCACCGCGAGAGCCAACGAAGCTGGTATTGCATCTTCAATCGCTTGTGACCTTGCGGCTTCTTTTCCGATTTGAGCCTCAATCAATTGGCGAGGTGCCTTACCTTGACGAAACCCCGGAATTCTGATTTGAGTTGAGATTTTACGAAATGCGCCATCTAAGTAGCGCTCGAACTCGGTCTCTTCAACTTCGATTGAAAGTTTAATTTTATTGCCATCTAGGGTTTCAATTGTCGTTTTCACAGTGCCGAGCAGTGTATCTGTGGCAAACTGTATCTATGGCTATTACATCTGGTTCAAATGCTCAACAGAGTTGGAAGCCCCATGCGCTGGCTCACCCTCACGAAAATCAACTTGACTTGATTATGGGCGACACGGTGCGATCAACGGTTGAACTTAATGGCGTGCCTTTGGGTGCCGAGGGAAAGATTATTCTCGCCAACGGTTTTAATTGGTTGCGATACAGGGTGCGCTTTACAAACGGGCTCGAAATAGGTGACCTAGACCAGCGCAATATCGAACCGATCGGTAAGACTGCCAAACGCTTGGCCAAAATTGCTAAACGCGCAAAATAAGTCTTTGCGTCATCACTTCCCCGGAGTGAGAGACGGTTGGTCTCGTTTTGACGGACCCGCTGGCACACAGATGGTTGACGTGGCAATAAACGCAATGAGTGAGTGGGCGGCGCAAGGTTCAAACGCCAACACAGGGGGTTACTTTGCAGCGGCCGATGCGTGCGATGCGCTTTTAGAATCAACGCGGTCTGTAGTTGGCGAATTTCTTGGTGCTGATTCTGGCGGTATTTGTCTGGGTGCAAATATGACAACCATGACGATGGCGTTCACTCGTGCTGTCGGGCAAACGTTAAAACCTGGCGACACAGTTGTAGGAACTCAACTTGATCACGAAGCCAATGTTTCACCTTGGCGTATTGCGTGCGAACGCTCTGGTGCAACGCATTTGCTCACGCCTTTCGACGCAAAAACTGGTCGTCTTGACATGGAAGCCTTCAGCAATCTTGTCACCGACCAAACCAAGTGGGTTGCAATTACCGGCGCCTCAAATTTGATAGGAACGATGCCTGATCTAAGCGCAGCAATCGCAGTCGCTCACAAGCACGGTGCGCGAGTTTTTGTTGACGCTGTTGCACTCGCTCCGCATAAGCAGATAAATATTCGCGAACTTGGTTGTGACGTACTCGCTACTTCTCCATACAAATGGTATGGACCGCACGCAGGTGTAATGTATATCGAACCTGAGTTACTCAACTCGTTGCCAGTGGCCAAAGTTCGTGCAGCAAGTGACACTGGGCCACGAAAGTTTGAAACAGGTACGCCGAATTTTGAGGGAATTGCCGCAGTGCAAGCCGCCGCGCGATTTTTGATCGAAGAAAATATGCAACGGCTCGCCGAAATTGAGAGTGCAGTGTTTGCGCCGCTGCTTGAAGGTTTGCTTGATACGCCTGGGGTAACCGTTTGGGGCCCTCACGACTTGGCATCCCGTGCACCGACTGTGTCTTTTACCGTCGATTCAATGACCCCCGATCAAGTCGCCCAAGAGTTGGCTGCGAAAAAGATTGCGGTATGGTCAGGTGACTCTTATGCGATGGAGATCGTTGAGCGACTTGGTCTCACAAATAGTGGTGGCGTGGTTCGGGCAGGGATCGCAAGATACATAGATGATGACGATGTGAAACATTTGTTGACAACCGTTCGCGGGCTCGTAAGTCGGTAGCATTACACAGTCCGGGGAGTGGCGCAGTTGGTAGCGTGCCTGGTTTGGGACCAGGAGGCCGGGGGTTCAAGTCCCCCCTCCCCGACAACTAGTCTCGAATTCATACTTGGGATGCAATGACAATTAAACGAGTCGTACTTAGTTTGGCTTTATTGGCCTTATCGGCTTGTGCTCAAACTGATTCATCCCAAATAGTAAATGGATACAAAATTGAGCCTGATGCAAATTTGGCCGGCGCTGAACTATCTAAGGCAAAACTCGCCAATTCATATTTGTCTTGGGCGAATTTGGTTGGTGCAAACGTGGCGGGCGCAAACCGTGCTCGTGCCGATCTGTCTTTTGCAAACTTGCGTGACGCAAACCTGTCGGGCGCAAACCTGACACTTGCCAACCTGAGTAATGCGAACCTGGCTGGTGCCAATCTGACCGGCGCAAAACTTTCTCGTGCCTACCTTTCATCGACAAACATGCCTGGTGCTGTACTAATTGGCGCAAATTTGCGCGGGGCCAAAATGGACGGGGCAAATTTGGCTGGCGCAAACCTGACTGAAGTCGATATGCGCAATGCTCTTTTATTTGAAGCAAAAATGCGAGGCTCGATCATGATTTCGTTAGACATTTCTGGAGCCGACCTTTCATGGGCAGATCTGACTTGGGAAGACTTATACGGAACCATCATCAACAGCGATACACGACTACCGCAACTTCCATGAATAACGATTTTGAACTAAAGAAATATATTTCGTTGGTGACATTTCGCGCTAGTGGCGAGCGTGTGCCGACCGCAGTTTGGTTTGCCAAATTTGGCGATAGTGCGAATACCTACGGCGTGATCACTGAAACAAATGC
>CAXNFV010000137.1:0-4004 GCA_964201675.1 Ilumatobacteraceae bacterium
TGACGATGGCATACGAGCCGTTGTCACTGGACGCGGTGATGACGAGCGTGTTTGTGAACTGGCGGATGCACTTCGCGGAGTGCATCTTCGAAGTGGCGATCTTTTGCGAATGGATTCGAAATCAAACCTGTTGCTTGAGCGTTTGACACAGCCTGAGGTAGAACATCTGTTGCTCGAAGAAGTGCCCGATATTTCGTACGCCGATATCGGTGGTCTTGACTCACAAATCGAGCAGATCGCAGACGCAGTTGAGTTGCCCTTTTTGTACAGCGAATTGTTTGCAGAACACCAACTGCCTGCACCCAAAGGAATACTTCTTTACGGACCTCCAGGTTGTGGCAAAACTTTGATTGCAAAAGCAGTTGCGAACAGTCTGGCTCAAAAGGTTTCAGCCGCGAACGGCGGAGAAAAAGTTCGAAGTTATTTCATAAATATCAAGGGACCCGAGTTGCTCAATAAGTATGTGGGCGAAACTGAGCGTCAGATTCGATTGGTATTTCAAAGGGCCCGAGAGAAGAGTGAAGAAGGTTGGCCTGTAATCGTTTTCTTTGACGAGATGGATTCAATGTTTAGAACACGTGGCACCGGAATATCCTCGGACATGGAGTCAACCATCGTCCCGCAGTTGCTCGCCGAGATTGACGGCGTCGAGGGCTTGCGAAATGTGATCGTGATTGGTGCTACCAACCGTGAAGATTTGATCGATCCTGCAATTCTTCGTCCGGGAAGGCTTGACGTAAAAATTCGCATCGATAGACCGAATGCAGATGCGGCGAAGCAAATATTTGCCCGATATCTGACTAATGAAGTGCCAATTTCAGCCAGCGAGATCGAAAAAAATAACGGAGACCTCGATAAAACGATTTCGAAAATGATAGAAGCGACTGTGGCCGAGATGTATCGCCAAGACGACGACAATCGATTTTTAGAAGTTACCTATCAAAATGGTGATCGTGACACGATGTTTTTCAAGGATTTTTCGTCCGGCGCGATGATTGAAAACATCGTAAGAAGAGCGAAGAAACTTGCGATTAAGCGACTGATCAGTGGTGGCGAACGCGGTATTCAATTGCTAGATCTGACATTGTCGATTCGCCAGGAGTTCAAAGAACACGAAGATCTACCGAACACGACAAACCCAGACGACTGGGCGAAAATTTCTGGGAAAAAGGGCGAGCGAATCGTATTCATTCGCACTCTTGTCAACAACGCAAACGACTCAAAGTCGGGTGGTCGCGCAATCGAAAAAACTGCAACAGGACAATACCTCTGAGGATTCGGTGAGCATCCCAAAAATTTGCGGTATCGAGACCGAATACGGGATCATCGCCAAGGGCATGGAAGCAAGTGCCGTTACGGCATCTTCACTGTTAATTAATTCATATGTTGGTCGATTCGATCAAAATATCGGATGGGATTTCGAAGACGAGCAACCCGGAAATGACGCCAGGGGCTTCTCGTTAGACGATTCATTTCCACCCGAGATCGAGATGCACTTGGTGAACACAGTTCTTACAAACGGAGCGAGGTACTACGTCGACCATGCTCACCCCGAAGTTTCAACGCCGGAATGCAGAACCGTTGATGAAGCTTTGATCTATGACCGGGCGGGGGAAGAAATAGTGCGGCAAAGCATGATTGCTGCGAAAGGTTTTTTGCCCGATGGCGCTGAACTAATCGCCTACAAAAATAACTCGGATGGAAAAGGCAATAGTTATGGGTGCCACGAAAATTATCTTCTGGCGCGCGAGTTGCCTTTTGCCAAAATGGCCGCCCTCATAACGACTCATTTTGTTACTCGACAAGTGTTCTGTGGTGCCGGAAAGGTTGGTACCGAATTTGAGTCGATGCCAAAGGACTCGATTGCATTTCAACTCAGCCAGCGCGCCGATTTTTTTGAAGAAGAAGTCGGGCTTGAAACCACACTCAAACGACCAATCGTCAACACTCGCGATGAGCCCCACTGTGACCCTGCCAAATACAGAAGACTTCATGTGATTGTCGGTGACGCCAACATGAGCGAAGTAGCGACATTTTTGAAACTCGGCACCACGGCAATATTGCTGGCGATGATTGAAGACGATCAATTACCCGAAGATTTATTACTTCTTAATCCGGTTTCTGCAATTCGACAAGTCAGTCATGATCCGTCCTTACGGCAGGCAATCATGCTCGAGAACGGTAAACGAATGACTGCTCTTGAAATACAAGAATCGCTTTATCAATTTGCAGATCGCTACGCGCAAAACTTCGGGCTTGAATCTGTCGGTCAGATTGTTGGTGAAAACATCTTGCGTCGATGGCGAGAAGTGATCGAGGGTTTACAAACCGATCCACTTGGCGTCGCACATATCGTCGATTGGGTCGCCAAGAAGCGAATCATCGATGGATTGAGGACCAGACATAATTTGCGTGACACAGATTCAAAACTTAAGGCGGTTGATCTGCAATATCACGACATGCGCCCTGAAAAGTGTCTGGCACTTCGCGCTGGTCTCGAGACTTTGGTTTCTTCTCAACAAGCAGTTGATGCGTGTACGTCGCCACCTGAAAGTACGCGTGCTTACTTTAGAGGTAAATGTTTAGAGTTGTGGCCGAACGATGTGGTCGCCGCCAATTGGGACAGCGTCGTGTTTGACATAGGAACTGGCCCTTTGAAGAGGATTCCGATGATGGAACCCCTTCGCGGGACAAGGGCAATGACCGAAGAACTTTTCGCTCGTTGCCCGACCCCATCAGATTTGGTTGCTGCGCTTGGAGATGCAGTTTCGAGTTCAAGCTTCAAACCAAGTAATTGATTACCAAAAAATCTTTCGTTTTTGTCACTTGGTGTTTACATCACTGCGATTATTCGCTATGGTGCGCTTATGCCTGAAACCACTCGCAAGCAGAAAACAACTAAGGCTCAAAGCAAAACTGAGACTGCTGAAGAAACCAAACCTGCAGCCAATGGCGACAAGTTGATTGCCGAATTAGATGACCTACTTGACGAAATTGATGATGTTCTTGAAACCAATGCGGAAGACTTCGTAAAGAATTACGTGCAGAAGGGCGGCGAGTAGCCGTAGCCTAAAAACTATGTCAATGCCAATTTTTGACGCAAGTTCAGATCCAGGTGCGAATTTCGGTGAACTTCTAAGGCGCGTTGGTTTGTCGCCCTTTGGTTCGGTTTCTGTAGATCACGAATTAGTAATTCCTCATGCAACAACTTGTGTTGCGATGCGTTGCAAGGGTGGCGTCGTAATGGCTGGGGACAGGCGAGCGACGTCTGGCAATTTGATCAGCCACCGCAGTATGGAGAAGGTCGTGCAGGCTGATGAGTTCAGTGGCGTGGCAATTGCTGGTGCTGCAGGTCCCGCCATGGAAATGATCAAGTTGTTTCAACTTCAACTCGAGCACTACGAGAAAGTTGAAGGTCAAACTCTTTCGCTAGAAGGAAAGGCCAACCAACTATCAAGTTTCGTTCGCAGTAACTTGCCGGCTGCGATGCAAGGTTTGGTTGTCGTGCCGATTTTTGCAGGTTTCGATACTCATTCAAACTCTGGCCGCCTCTGGGATTACGACGTAACTGGTGGTCGGTACGAAGAGAAAGATTTCGTAGCAACAGGGTCAGGAATGTTGCATGCATCAACGGTGATGCGAATTTCCTGGCGCCGAGATCTATCGACAGACGACGCCGTAAAACTCTGCGCACGCGCCCTATGGGAGGCATCAGACGCCGATTCGGCTACTGGTGGACCAGATTCAATGCGCGGGATTTATCCCGTCATTGCCTCGATCACAAAACAAGGTTGGAGTTCGGTGACAGATGAAACTTCGGCGAAAATTTACAGCGACATAGCAACCGAAGTTGGTGCACGATGAGCACCCCGTACTACGTACCACCAGAACAGTTCATGAAAGATCGGGCAGATTTTGCCCGAAAAGGAATCGCACGGGGTCGCGCTTTGGTCGCTCTTCAATATGACAACGGAATCGCCTTGGTTTCTGAAAATCCGTCATCG
>CAXNFV010000138.1:0-3984 GCA_964201675.1 Ilumatobacteraceae bacterium
ATACATCGTCTACAACACCTTGAGGGTATTGTGGGGCAGAAGCGACGACCAGCACAGTATTTTGATCAACTCGCGCGCGCATCGCATCGACATCCGCACGCCAGTCGTCTTTGACGTCAACGCGCCTTGACTCAACTTCGAAGTAAGCGCAAGCTTTATCGAAAGCTGCATGGGCAGAGGTCGGCAGAACAATATTCGGTCTATTGATATTGCGTTCAGATCGCAAACGATCGCGCGCCGCCTTGACCGCCATCAAAATGCTCTCAGTGCCCCCTGAGGTCATAAATCCAGCCGAGTCTTGGTTTGCCCCCAGCCAAGAACCGGTCATCGCTACAACCTCAGATTGAATTTTTCGCAAACTCGGAAAAGCATCTGTGCTGAGTGCGTTCTCGCCACTAAAGCGCCTGTAGGCCTCTTCGGCGACCTTAATTGCCTCGTCACCTGCGTAGTAGGCGAGACTGAACGCACGCCCTTGGCGCCATGAAATATCGCGTGTGCGCATTTCCTCGAGTGCTTCAAAAACCTGGGCTGACGGCCAGCCAACACTTGGAATACTCAACTCTGAACCAACTTTACATAACTAACATTATGGGCAAATAAACGAGAATGGATAGTGACGCAATACATCGAAACGCCTATGCTGCACGACTTGGGCTGGGATGAATGTAATCCTCAGCAAGAGGTTTAGCGGCCTTCAACAACCAGTTTAGTGCAGCTTTAAAGTCTCGCGTCGTTGGATCAATAGCCGGATCAAGATCAGCCTCAACATCGGCAATTGCACACTTAAGTAGGTAAACCTGGTCTCTTAGAGAGTCCAATTCATGGCGGGCAATAACCAGTTCGTCCTCGCTGAGTTGCAGTTCACTGGCGCGTTGGCGAGCCACCCAATCCCATTGTCGACACGATTGACAACAAAAGCGTCTAGGCCGTCCTGCGCCCGGCAATTGTTTGAATGGCGACCTACACCACTGACATCGGGTTTTGCCTGCCGAAACTAATTTCGTCATGACGAAATTATAGTTCACGGTTTAACTCAAGTGGCGCATGACCGGCTCACCTTCGCGGTAGTTGTGTTGAAGGCATACTGAACAAATGAAGATTTCGCACCAACCCCCGGCTCGCCTGTTCACCTCTGACAATGCAGCTGGAGTGCATCCAGATATCTTGTCGGCGGTTGTTCGAGCCAACGAGTCTCATGCGCTCGCCTACGGACTAGATAAACATACGACGCAGGCTAAAGAGGCGTTCTCGAAACTTTTTGATGCCGATGTGCGTACCGAGTTCGTCTTCGGTGGTACGGGCGCCAACATTCTCGCACTTGCCTGCATGCTCAAGCCAGCCGAGGCGGTCGTATGCACTTCATGGTCACATATTGCAGTAGATGAAACTGGCGCACCCGAAAGAGTTCTTGGTGCGAAATTGATCGATCTGCCATCACTCGACGGAAAACTACGACCGCAAGATCTGCACGGTGTCGCACATCTGCGTGGCCATGTGCATCACGCTCAACCTGCAGTCGTGTCGATCACTCAATCAACCGAATTGGGTACCGTTTATTCGCCCGCCGAAGTGCGGGCAATTTGCGAGACTGCTCATGAGCTTGAAATGCTCGTGCACATGGATGGCGCCCGCCTAAGCAACGCATCTGCCGTCTATGGTGCGACGCCCGAGGCGTTGCGAAGTTTTACAATCGATGCCGGTGTTGACGTTTTGAGTTTTGGTGCGATGAAGGCTGGCATCATGTTTGGTGAAGCCGTCGTATTTTTGAAACCAAAACTCGGCGAACGCGCCGAATATATTCGCAAACAAATTACTCAGTTGAATTCAAAAATGCGATTCATCTCTGCGCAATATGTTGAATTATTTCGTGATGGTTTATTTTTTCAACTTGGGTCGCAAGCAAATGCGATGGCTCTCGCACTTTACGAACGAACTAAACATCACCGATCGCTCGGACTTGTTTCTCCTCCCCTCGTGAACAGCCTTTACCCAACGATTGCTCAGCCCGCCCGCACAGCCCTGCAAGATTGGTCTTTTTTCTGGGATTGGGATGTGGCGGCCGAGCAAGTTCGATGGATGACGGCTTGGGATACGACTCTTGAAGACATAGAAGCCTTTGGATTAGGGGTCGACGAGGCTCTCAAACGCTGATATTGGTCCTTATATGTAATTGACTAGTCAGTTAGTTATCGGCTAGTTTCAGGGGCGTGGCGGGGTCAGACTTCTTCATCAAACGGCTAGAAACCGATGACAAGTGGATGAACGATGCAGCCTGTCGTGGACTCAGCGATGTATTTTTTCCGGCACCAGCCGAGCGACCTCAGGCTCGCGAGCAACGAGAATCGATGGCTCGCGAAGTTTGCGCATCCTGTGAAGTGCAAACAACGTGTAGAGAGTTCGCACGCAATCATCACGAATATGGTTTTTGGGGTGGAGAATCTGAAGAGCAGCGACATCAAGCAGGTTTTCATCTCATCGCTCCAATCGGAATCAGAGCGAACTCGCGCTAGAACTTTGCAAGAAGTGGCGGCTTGAACCTGCGAGACTAATTGCTCATGTCTGGTTCACGAAATGATTCGTTAACGAGTTCACTTCCTGGTGCAATAGATACTGTTCGTGATGCATGGGCAGATTTTGGTGATCTGCGGCTTATCGAAAAACTCACCGAAGTAAGTGCGCATGTTTCGACAAACCGAGTGTTTCGGTTGACGATGTCAGACAACTCAAATTTGATCGCCAAAGTAAGTTCATATGGTTCGTACTTTCAATTTGCTGAAGATCATGACAGACTCGCCCGTTGTAGCGCACATCTTAAAGGTGGCCGTTGGTCCGGCTTTCTCGCCGAAGTTCTCAGTAAAAATGGTCGCCCGTACACGTGGTACGACGAGTCTTGTTGGGCGGTTTTTTATACCGATGTGCAGCGACAAGATTCATTACCGCGGATTTTGACCGACCAAGATGTCATATCGCTGGCTCAAGAAATTGCCGAGTTTCACTTGGCTTGCGCGACAATAGCCCCGTTGTTGCCGCCCACTTCAAACTCGGTCAAAGGCGATGCAATTCATCTTTACGATTTGCTTCGTGAGCCCCAGGCCCCGCAAAACTTCAGTTTAGAGAGATCAGATATTTCTGTGTTGCAACGTAGTACCCACGATTTGCTGTTACGTCTCGAAAAAGTGCACTACGACGAGTGGTTACGCATTCCGATTTTGGTCGACTGGAACCTCGGCAATTTCTCAATACAGTCGCCCCAAAATGATTCTGGTCGATCGTTTCAACTATCAACGAGATGGGATTACGACTGGTTTCGAGTTGAGTCGCGGTTGCTGGACTTTTACTTTCTAAGTCGGGTTTCGTCTAGAACTGGTGACCGAACCCAATTCTCTTATTCGGCGCACACTTTTACTGAGCCGAGGTTTCTCAAATTTTTAGCCGCGTATCATCAGGTTTATCCACTGAGCCCAATTGAAATAGAGTTCCTGCCGTTTGCATATCGGTTTTTTCTTTTGAACTATGTAATTCGTGAGGGCGCCCGCTTTTTTAGACCAGACCTGTGTGCGCAATTTCGCCGAGATGCAGCACGCGAGCACCTAGCTAACTCGTCACAACTGGATTTATCCGAACTATTAAAAATTGTCGGTTAAGAGGTCTTAGTTAATCTCTAATTTTGCGCAAGTTCGTCGCGAAATATTTGCCTTTTTTGACGTACACGTCAACACCACTTGAGATGTCTTCTTTGCGGGCTCGTCCCTCTTTTATTACTGCAGGAGAACCAACTGCCAATGCGCCAGGCGGTACGACCATGTCGTTCAAAACAACGCTATTTGCACCGACGATTGCGCCAGTGCCGACGACGGCTCGATGCAAAACAATCGCCCCAGAAGAAACCTGTGCGCCCGATTCAATAGTGCATGACTCTAGATGAACCAGGTGTCCAATTACACAGTCGTCACCAACAACTGTTGGCGTTGCAGGCATTGTGTG
>CAXNFV010000139.1:0-3967 GCA_964201675.1 Ilumatobacteraceae bacterium
GTCCAAGTCAATTTGCCGGTGCCGTCAAACGGTGTCGTAAATGTGAGTTTAAAATCGGTTGGTACGCTCGGCGCACTTAACATAGTTGAACTAGTTGAAATAGTTGTCGTCGTCGCTGGTAAAAGAGATGCGTCTTCGCACACTGAGTCTGATTTTGTCGTGCCGTACTCATTGCCTAGAGACAATGAAAAACAAAGCTGGATTGAACCAGTCTTTACCCATTCGAACCGATAACTCTTTGCCCCGAAAGCAAGTTTCGTCGTCGTGATTGCCGTTGGTGCAGTACTCAGCCAATAATTGATATATGGATAGATGACGTTATTTGACGGAGAGACCCATGTCGTGTCAAAAAAGTTATAACCGGGGCTCGCTTTATCCTTTGATCTAACTATTGCAAGATTTGTCGGCTTTTGTGGTGCCACTGCCTCATAGCGGGCCCACGCTTTTCGTTTGCCATTGAGAGTGCAAATTAGTTTCTCACCAAAACTGTTGACTGTTTTCTCTCCAAGATTGAAGCAATAGTCGCCGGGGTATACAGCGGTCAAAGCTGTTGCGGTTGGCACGCAAATCATCAAAACTAATGCGCTTAGCGCGGTGACAGCGATCGCACGAGCACGTCTCACACGGGTAATTCTACGACTATTGATCGTGTTCATTGAACCAATGCCAACTAGCTGAGTTTTACCCACCCGCCCACAAGGCCGCTCATAAAACCGCCATCAACTTGTACATCCGTGGCGTTTAGCCATTCAAGTGTCGGACTTGTTAAAAATAAAATCATTCGCGCGATATCCGTAGCAGTTGCATTTCGTCCTGTTTCTCGTGTTACCTGATCTAATAATGGCCCGATTGAGTCGCGAAAATCTTGCAGTATCGGTGTTTGCACGGGGCCCGGGCTGACTGTGTTGACGCGCACGCCTCGTTCGCGCAACCACTTGCCTTGTTGCTTTGCCAAGACCACAACGCATTCTTTCGAAAAGTCGTATGCACGCTTGCTATCCATTGGGTGGTCGTTTAACCACTCAAGGCCTGTCTCGTAATCTGGCGTCGCCAACAACCGTTGTACTTCGTCTAGATGTGCCGCCCACTGTGCACCAGCGATAGAAGCAACATGAGTAATCGAACCACCACTACGAATCTGGTCAATTAATAAATCTGTGAGCATGCGCAAACCGAGCACATTCACGCGCATCACTATTTCTGGGTCGACCGTGCCTGGCACCCCCGCAATGTTTAGAAGAATGTCTATTTCTCCATCAATTTGTTTGGCGGCTGCGACGATCATTTCAGGCTTTGTAAAGTCGACCGATATAAATTGTTGAACTTTGAGATCACTGGCGTTTCGATCAACCGCAATTACTTTTGCGCCGGCAGCAAGCAAAAACTCTGTCGTTTGACGACCGATACCCGAGGCCGCACCAGTTACGACAACGCGCTTGTCTTTGTAGGCCTCATGCTCACTCATTAATCAAAAACTAACACGCGATGACCATGCTGAGGTCAGAATCGCGCCACTTGCGATCAGTTCTCCAATAAAAACGAGCAATGGAGTGTTCGCTTCTCAAAGCAAATTCTTATGGTTTTGGTGGGCGCTGAGGGATTCGAACCCCCGACCCTCTCCTTGTAAGGGAGATGCTCTAACCAACTGAGCTAAGCGCCCAAACGCCGAATCGTTGTAACCAACAATTCTCAGTTTGCGACCCTAAGTCTAGTGGGTCAATCTTTATTTTGATTCGTAGATTGAGCCTTTGCGAGGCGCCCCGACACGATGCCAAGCACAACTGCAATCATCGTCGCACCAAGAACGCCAAGCCCGACAACTTGTTCGTAAATCGAATCTTTAAGTGTCGCATCGACGCCGATTAGTGCAACCGTCAACGCGGCTGCGGCAGCAAAACCTACCGCGAGCGCTTCGAAAATCGAAATCTTGGATATCTTGCGCGTCACTATGAGAACCCCACCAATGCCCAGCGTTTTTCCTAACACGATCGCCAAAACTGTGACAGCAATCAAGTTTGCTGGTGCGCCTTCAGGTATTCGAACTGGTATCAGCGTGTGCAGAAATACAAAAAGTGGCAAGAAAATTGCCGCAACATAAGGATGGATCGCCTCTTCGGTTCGCTCAGCCACCGATGGATTGTCAGCGTCAAAGTGCGGTACAACAAAACCAACCGCGAATGCCCCAAGCGAAGGATGCATCCCGGCTTGCAACATCAACCACACCACAAGCGCAGTCGTCGCCAATGTATAAAACACACCAAAATTGAATTTACGGATTGACCAGGCAAAGAACGCAATCACAACTATGACCGCAACGATGAACAAAAGTTTTGGGCTCTTACCTGTGGTCGCAAGAGCCAATACTCCACCGAGATCATCGAGAACTGCCACGGTCAACAACAACACACGCAACTCGCGGCGAAAACCGCCAAGCACAGTAACTGCAGATGCGAGCGCGATATCGGTGGCGACAACAGCGACCCAGCCGTTACGTGCCGCCTCGGGCGCAAACGAAACAAAGATCAATGCAGGCACTGTCATGCCGCCAACAGTTGCAGCGAGCGCGACTTTTAGTGTTGAACCCGACAAGGTGCCGCTTGCAAATTCGCGTCGCAGTTCAAGACCAACCAGCAAAAAGAATCCGCCGATTGCAATTTCGCTGATTAGCTCAGTGAGATTATTGTGCAAACTAAAGTCACCGAAAGTCGCAAGCATGACACCCAGCACGGCGGCGCCGAAAATCAGTCCCGCTGCGCGCACTTGAAGCGCAACAAACCGCTCAAGAAAACCAACAGGGCTATAAGGCTTGCGTGTCATTTCGTATCAACCACTAAAAATGCTTCGGCAGTGCGACCAGCAGGCAACCCACCTGCCGTGGCGATCATCTCTCCCCAACTGCGCATACGCGCAGGCAAACCCGCTGGGTCGGGATGCTGACTCTCATGACAAAGTAGTGCCGTGATCTTTTTATCCATCACGTCGGTTGTATCTACAAAATGTTTCGGATTAGGACCCGCCATAATCCAAGTTTCAGGCACGGCATGCGGTGCCAACCCACGCTCGCTAAGCAACTCAGGAAACGCAAATTCGTTTCGAGCATCAGGGTAAATCGCGCAAAGTGTGGCTTCACCGGTTGCCAGATGGTCGGGATGACTCGCGTAGATTCGACTGTAATTTCGCTCTGCAGATTGGGTCAATACCCGATCTGGTTTAACGATTCGAATTATGGCGCTGATCTCGCGACGCAAATTCAGATCGGCGACGACCGCGCCATCTTGAAATCCGAGCCAATGCAATTCGGTTACACCAAGTATCTTGGCAGCGGCAGTCTGCTCAAGTCGGCGTGTTTGTGCAACTTGTTCACGAGTGACTGTGTTGTCTGACCCGCCAGCCTGGCCGTCGGTCACTAGACAATAAACAACCTCATGACCTTCTGCGATCCAAGTTGCAACCGTGCCGCCAGAACCAAAGTCAACATCATCAGGATGCGCCACAACAACTAAAACTTTCACCGAACTTTTATGCTAACGCACAATATTCCAGTCAACAGTTGAAAACTAATTTGGGCGGTCTTGGTCACCGTCGCCTTTGTAGATAATTTCAGTCTCGGGCAGGTTGGTAAACAACCAACGATCAACCTTTGTCTGACTAAAAGGTGAGAAATACTCAGGAACGACACAATCAGTGAGTTCACGACAGTCGGTGAACCCGATTTCTTTGATTTGACTACTGTCAAAACCCCACGAGAGCAAATCAATGTATTCATCACCATTTTGTTGCATCTCTTGGAGCAACGACCCAATTGCTGTTCTTAAACACTCTTCGGCACCAATGACATCAATGATTCTGATACAAGATCGATCATTGGCGAATGATCGACGAAACACCAAAATACCTACCGTTTTCGAATTTGAAACTACTCCACGAATCTCGTAACTCAACCGCGGGTGATGTAGATAACGATGAC
>CAXNFV010000140.1:0-3965 GCA_964201675.1 Ilumatobacteraceae bacterium
GGGCCCACCTTTGGCAATTTGATCTCGAAATGACATCAACACACTTCCACGAGAACCTAAAACGTTTCCGAAGCGAACTGAAATATATTTTCCTTGTTTCGTGCGCGAGGCTAAATCTGCAGTGAGGCGCTCGGCAATTTTTTTTGAAAAGCCAAGCACACTGATTGGGTTGGCGGCTTTGTCGGTAGAAATATTCACGAACACTTCGACTCCAGTTCGCTGTGCTGCATTAAGAACCGTTGTAGTGCCGAGCACATTAGTTTGATAAGCCTCGTGCGGATATCGCTCTAACAGTGGAAGGTGCTTTAGGGCCGCAGCATGAAAGACCACCTGTGGTTTGCGGCTATCAAATACTTCATTGATTGCCCGCTCATCGCGCAGATCGGCCAAAACGGTCTGAGGCGTGTCAAGCAACGCCCGACCGTAGATAGAAAGTTGCACTTCGTGAAGTGCGCTCTCGTCTCGGTCAAGCATAATTATTTCTGAGGGGTTAAATCGAACGAGTTGTCGACAAAGTTCACTACCTATGCTTCCTCCGGCTCCAGTCACGAGTACGCGCCGATTTACCAGGTATTGAGAAATTTCATCAAGGTCAATTTTCACGCGACGCCTGCCAAGTAAGTCTTCGTCAGTCAAATCGCGAATATCGGCAGCGTCTACTTGTCGATCGTCAAGGCTTTGCACGACTGGCAGAATTTTGACATTTAGTTTTGAGTCGCGCGCGATTTCTACAATCTCGTTTACCACCGTTGAATCTGCCGACGGAATTGCAATTAATAGTGCTGACGCGCCAGTTCGTTGGGCTATTTTTGCGATTTCATTTCGACCACCAAGTACCGGCACCCCAGAGATGCGCAACCGATGAGTTTTAGGATTGTCATCTAGAAATGCAACTGGTAAATACTGCGAACTCGGATTACGAAGCATCGTGTTGACAATTTGAATACCACCTTCACCAGCACCATAGATGAGCAGTTTCGTCGAGTTTTGAGCAGATGGTCGTCGAAGTTGTTCTCGAATCAGGCGCCATGAGTAACGGCTAGCGGCAGTGAAAAATAACCCGAGTATTCCTCCGGCGATAATTGCACTGCGTGGAAACGCATCTACTGATGTATCAAAAAATCGAATCACCCACAGAATTATCGTTGTGATCAACGCCGACAAAATCAAACCCTTAACCTCGTCAAAGCTTCCATAGCGCCATCGACGTCGATAAATACCAACTATGTATCCGGTTATGGCCTGCACTAGTGAGACCATTGGTAAGACACGAATCAGTGAGTCTTTGACAATTTTGCCAATGTCGGGCGCAGCCTGAAGATACGACCGCATTACGAGGGCAATTGTTACCGCTAGAACCCAGGCCAAAATATCCAAAACAAATTGAGACGTGCTGGTGATTGAGTGAAAACTTCGTGAGTTTCCGAATCTTTCGGCAGTTAGCCGTAAGCGATTTCGAGAAGTCTGATTTGAGTTCATGATTTCTTAACCAACCAGAATTACACCCAAAATATTGTTACCCGATTTCTCTACCACCGTCCAAGCATTTTGCAACTCTGAACTCTCACTGCGGTGTTTTTTCGCCAGCAAAATCATTGGCGAGTCAGTTGTTGAAGCAAGCGCCTTGGCGTCTAGCGATTTAATCTGCCCAACTGAAACTACTTTGCAGGATAATACTTTGGCTAAGTCTTTTGTTGTCCGTTCGCTGTTGGCATCATCACCGATAGCAACAAGTCTCAGAACGGTTGCTTTTTTTATTGTGTGTGCATTTTGGATTGCTGCTGCCAAATGTTGAAGAGAAATGGTTTGATTTTTCGTTGACAATTCACCAAGAAACTGTTTATAACCAACCAAGTTGACTAGTTGTTTTGCCCCTCTTACTTTGCCATCACTAAAAATCAGTTGAAGCAAGATTAAGCAGCCAAGCACGAGACCGATAACCAAACCGAATAAATATGTAGATCTATTGACGTTAGTTACTTCGGCGCCTTCAGAATACTGACTAATACCAACGAGTTTTACTTCGCCAGTCACAAGTTCAATTGACTTGTTCAGTGCGTCACGCTGTAGCGAGAGTTTCTCACTCGCCGCCGTTGAGATATTTTTTGGCGAAGAAAGCAAAGAGTCGATCAATTTAATTGAGTTCTGCAGGCCTGCTTTAGTTGCCTCAGAGCGAATAGAAACCAATTTTGCGACATTGGCATCAATTGCTGCTTCACAATTAATCGGCTCAGTTTCTACGCAGGCAAACGAATATGAAGAACTTCCATAAGAAACAAAAGAGAATTGGTTTTTACCTTGGGTTTCTTGTGACGAAGTGAGAGAGAAGTTGGGTTCAGATCGAGTCACGGTGATATTTACTTCGCCATTAATTTTGCCAAGAATCTCATTTTGTGATTCGTTGTTTAACAGGATTGACAATTGATTCTGCTCACTAGGGAAAGGCTTGATTAATGAAGGATCTAGTCCGACAATTGAGAGCGGTCCGGCTTCGTCGAGTGGTTCGTATGCCTTAGTCAGAGAAAAATATCGTGGAGAAGTTTGTAGATCTGATTCTTGCAAAAACATCAAAGCCAGGCCCAGCAACATAGTTATTGGAACAACCCACCACTTTTGACCGATTACGCGAAGTATTGCCTCAGAATCAGTGAATCTATTTCGCTTGGTTTCAATTGGAGCCATAAAGATTAAGGCTACCAGTGCAATAGTTTGCGCACGATCGATTGAAGTGTTTGAGATACCGTTAGAGACTTGACGGTATTGATAACAGTCATCAAATAAGGAGAATCCACACAGTGTCATCTGACTTTGAACAACTCTTTGGTTATATCAACGTTGTTGACAACTCAAACAAAATAAGAAAAGTCGCCGATGAATTATTGGTGATGTCGTGTTGGACAGAAGAGTTTTGTGCGACGATTATCCGCGCGGCAAAAGCCATTGATAGTTTCTCCGCAGCCGATGGAGACCCAGTGCCAGGAAACGAAATTTCGCTCGCAATGATTAGCCCACGGTTGTTTGAAAACGTTCAGAACGATTTTGGTGCTCGGCTTTGGCCTCAACTTCAAGAGCATTGGCCACTTATTGACTACCACGGAATTCAGGATATTTTTGTAATTAAGTACGAAGTCGGTCAGCAAGAAGAATTGCGGCTACACCACGACGTCGCCCAAGTTTCGGCGAGTATCAAACTTAATAATGACTACGACGGTGCCGAACTTGAGTTTCCGCGCCAGAATTTTTCAAACCGCGAAGTACCTGTTGGTCACATGCTGGCATGGCCGAGTTTGGTTACGCACCCGCATCTCAGTACACCGATTACTCGGGGCATCAAGTACAGCGCAACAGTTTGGTTTGAGTTGCCGATTATTAATAGCTAGTTGTCTCGCTAGTTAACTAGTTCGACGCCGAACCCGTAACGGACGATTTTCTGCGTTTAGACAGTGTCCATCGTTTAGATCAAACCGCCACCCATGTAGTGAGCATGTCAATTCTTGACCGTCGATCTCGCCAAAAATTGATAAATCTGCTTCACGATGCGGGCATTTTCGTTGCATCACATAGTCACCGAGTTGAATCTCTTCGCTTAAATCGGTATCCATTTTGAGTCTTGATGCGGCCTCGACTTCGGTTCGTTGCATACGCTCAACAGAAAGACTTTTGAAAAAGTTGTACAGATGCTCATTGAACTCACCTGATCGCCACGCCGAAAAGCGGCACGACAGAAAAAGTGAATTAGACCAGTCGACGGCGCGTAGGCCGACCACTGTTTCAAGTAAATCTCGCGGGATAGTAAATCGAAAACCAAACTCTTGAGTCTCAAACTTTTCGACTGTGCCAGTTTCGAAATTAAGAAAAATTTCAAGGCCATCGGTTTTAATCAGACAATTCGCGCCGATGCCCTTTCGCAATGCTGGGGCTAAAGCCATTAGTGGCTCAAACCAAACACGCATTGTTGCTATCAA
>CAXNFV010000141.1:0-3964 GCA_964201675.1 Ilumatobacteraceae bacterium
TTTGGCGATTGTCTTGGCTGTGTCTTCAACAGAAATTTCAAAGCCACTGCCTAAATTTATTGTCTGGCCAATAATTGCATCGTTCTCGGCGGCTGCGATGAAACCAGATGCTGTGTCTTCAACGAACGTGAAGTCGCGCGTTGGCGAAAGTGCCCCAAGTTTTACTTCTCGGTTTGTTGCGAGTTGACTGATAATTGTCGGGATAACTGCTCGCGCAGATTGTCTTGGGCCATAAGTATTGAATGGTCTGAGAATTCCGACGGGCAAATCAAAGGAAGCATGAAAGCTTAAGGCAAGTTGATCGGCGCCAACTTTTGATGCCGCATACGGTGACTGCGGGTGTAAAGGATGATTCTCGTCAATCGGAATATATTGCGCGGTGCCGTAAACCTCACTTGTCGAAGTCTGAACGACACGCGACACATTGTGTCGACGCGCAGCCTGCAAAACATTCAGCGTGCCCTTGATGTTGGTGTCAATATAGGTGTCGGGCGAATGATACGAATACGGAATCGCGATTAACGCTGCCAGGTTCAAAATTACGTCTTGACCGGAAACTGCAGCATCAACGCCGTGCGGATCACGAATGTCCCCCGAGAAAACATCCAGGCTTTCACGAACTGACTGATCTACATCGTCAAGCCAACCCCAAGAGTTAAAAGAATTGTAAAGGACAAACGCTCGCACTTGATGTCCGCGTTTAACAAGTGCCTCTACCAGGTGTGAACCTATAAACCCATCTGCACCAGTTACAAGAATTTTCATTTGCTATTGACCTATTAGTCCGGTCAGTTTCGAGATCAAAACTGCCAACATCACTGAGATAAAAACTGCTAACACGACCCCTGAGAAGATGCTAGTGATGGCGACCGCGCCGACTGATCGAATGTTCCAAGAATTTGCTGTCGGTAAGGATAAATTAGAACCTTGACTATCAACTCGGACAACATGCGATTTAATTGCATCGGCGTCTCGTGTTTTTGCGACCCGCAACAGGGTAATCATGCTCAGCACGATGATTGCAATAGACCCGACCGTAACATCAAAGACGGTGAGTGACATGAGTATCGACACGACCACGACTTCTTCTAGCGTATCGCCAGAGGTGTCTGACGAGCATCGAATAGTTATCGCGCCGCGTCAGAGAAACATGTGGTGGGCAATACCAATGCTCACAGTTGTTTGGTTGATAACTGGTGCGATGATAATTTCTTCGCTGGTTCGCGTCAACTATTGGGAGGTTGCACCTGGTTCAGTAGAACAAGTTAGCTCTAGATTTTCGTTCGATAAAGATGCTCTTCAACTTGCTGATCGCTACAAGCCAACTTCACCGATTTTATTTGTCACAGCATACGGGTCGAAACTCTCTGCGCTTGACGCTTTGCTCGGCACGATAGACCCAGATGTAGATGTGTTGAATCGCTTAGAGAAGTTCGGTGAGGTGACACCGGATCAACAAAGAACCGTTGGGTTCAAGGCAATGATCACGGCGAAACAAATCGCAGAATATGTTGCGCTACGTCGACTGGGCTACGAGGCGTCGATTAGTTACGGAGATTTAATAATTGATCGACTGGTTTGTGAGACTCAGCCGCGTCCGCTGAGTGCGTGCTTACAACTTACAATTGGCGACAAGATCACTTCTTTTGACGGAATTAAAATTTCGACTTTGGCTGATCTGCTTCCGCTAATGGGAGACTATTCGCCGGGGGATGTAGTTGAAATAAAAATTATGCCGCAGAGATCTCTTGAGGTAATTACCAAAGATGTCGAGTTGATTGTCAGTCCAGATGATCCAAATCGTACGATTATCGGAATCTGGCCTGCTGACACGCGAATCGTTAGGTTGCCGTTTGAAGTTGATATCGACACCGACCTGATAGGTGGACCATCGGCTGGTCTTGCCTTCACTTTGGCTCTATTAGACGAGTTAACTCCTGGTGATTTAACAGGTGGAGTAAAAGTGGCGGCGACCGGCACTATTGACGGCGATGAAACGGTTGGTGCGATTGGTGCGCTGCGTCAGAAGACGGTCGCCGTCAAGGCTTCTGGTGCCAAAGTATTTTTCGTGCCGAGTTCGCAATCAGCAGAAGAACTTGAAGCGGCAAAGCGTGTCGCAGGATCAAAACTGCGTATTGCTCCTGTTGCAAATCTTGGTGAAGCGTTGGCGATACTCAAAGAGATGGGGGGCAGCGACATTTCTAATGACGCGATAGAGCTCTAGTCAAGGTTTAACCTTATATATATGGCGATTTCATTCTCGCGCCCTGACCCTTCATCCCCTGCTGCGGTTGGGTCAGCACAATTCAATATCGCAAAACGCGGTTATGACCAGGGAGAAGTTCGCGACTTTTTGAGGATGCTCTCGGCCGAGTTGGCCAGACTTCAGGAGCGAGAAAGATTTTTAGAAAGCGAAATGCGCGCGATGCAAACTCGTGGCTTGTCAGATCCTGGTGTTCTTGATGAAGCGACAGTGACGACATTGCTCGGCGAAGAGACGGCTCGTGTGTTGTCTGTTGCTCGGGAGGCAGCACAACAGATGCGAATTCGTGGTGCTGAAACTGCCGAGAGGTTGGTGCGAGAAGCAACTTCTGAAGTTGCAAGGTTGCGCGAAGAAGCCGAAATCGAAATTGAACGTCGACTCAGTGATGCTTTGGACGACAGTGAATCTGAAATTGAACTTGCAAAACAGCAAGGTCGTGAAATGATAAACGAAGCTCGCGAATATAAAGAGAAAATGTTGACCGCTCTTGCGCGTCGCCGCGAACTTGCAAAACAACAAATAGAACAATTAGTTCGCGATCGGGATCGGTTGATGTCGGCCTTTGAACGCGCACGGTTGGCAGCCAATGATGTGATGGGCGACTTGACCGAGTTTGATGACGCGGCCGGAGATTTAAATCAAGCCATCCCTTATGGGGTGGTTGACGAGTCATTGCACAATGTCGTTCTCTTTGACAGAGAAAAGTTTGAAGACGACACTTTAGATAATTTGCGCCCAGATGTTGCAAGGTCGCCTGACTTTGAATCTGTGTATCCGGTTGAAGAAAGTTCAGTTACAAAAAACAACAAAGACTTAACCTTTACTGCTGAAGAATCTTTTTTGACAGCGCCAGTTGAAACACAGATTAAAACACAAATAAAATTCGACGCGTTGCAAGAATCAGCAACACCCGAGCCTGAAGTGAAATCAGAGATAAAGCCAGTAATTGAACTCGAAGCGACGCCTGAAAAAAAACCAGAAGTTAAGCCAGAGATAAAACAACAATTGAAGCCTGAATTGAAGCCTGAATTGAAGTCAGAAGATAAACGTGAGACAAAGCCAGAACCAGATGAAGGTCACAGGGCGAATGTCATTCAGTTGTTCGGCAGAACTTCACGGCGCTTGCATCCTTCGACTGATGAACCCTCATCTGAAGTGCCAGAAGTAAAACCAGATGTAAACCCAGTTGCCCAAACGCTCGACACAAATACGAAGTCTGAGCAGATACCTGCAGCTGAAAAGTTTGAACCCGTTGAGCCTGAAACTGCAAAGCCTGTTGCACTAACGGCAAAAGTAGTATCACCGAAAAAGTCAAATGTTGATGATCTTTTTGCCAAGTTACGCCAGGCAAGCGCGAGTTCTGTCGCGAGTTCGGTCAAGCAAATTGCGCCAGTTCAGAAAAAAATTGCCGAATCTGACAAAGCGATTACAACAGCCAATTCAGCATCGGTTTTGACCAAGCCTGACCCGAAGATATTTTCGAAGCGGGATGAAGCACTCAACCCGATAATCGAGGCTCTCACTAAAAAACTTAAGCGCGTTCTCGCCGACGAAGAGAACTCGTTACTTAATTATCTGCAAAACAAAAAAGCTCAGGTTGCATTAGAGACGGTTCTGCCAAGTTTTGATAGTCAAGTTCAAAGTTTTGTTGAAGCCACTAACAAAGACTTGATTGAAGCCGCAATGGCTGGCGCGCAGTCA
>CAXNFV010000142.1:0-3892 GCA_964201675.1 Ilumatobacteraceae bacterium
TATGTGAATAAACGCGTGTGGTTCAAATAGTTGTGTTTGATGAATTTTCTTTTTATTCACGAAGTTAATTGGCGAGATAAAGTCACTTTTGAGATTCACGACATCCCAGAGCTGCTGTCTATTGCGGGACATTCGGTCACGTTTATTGACTACCCTGAGGTTTCGATAGACAAGAAACCAAAAAATTTTCGGCCTTTTCGCACTGCTTTTTCGCAAATTCAATCTCGCACACATAATGGTTCAACAGTAGAAGTGCGAACCCCTGGACGAATCTTGCCAGGTACGGCTGACCGGCTGGTAGCTTCACTCACGTTTGTGCCGTCGCTTATCAAAACTATTCGCTCTAAGAAAATTGACTTGATTGTGCTTTATGGGGTTCCGACGAATGGCTGGCAGACGGTGCTGGTGGCAAAGTTATTACGTGTTCCCGTGATCTTTCGAGCCATAGATGTATCTCACTTGCTCCGAGGGTCTTTGTATAAAAATTTAATTGGAACTGCCGAGCGATTTATCTACAAAAATGTAGATCATATTTCGGTGCATAATGCAGCGTTGGCAGAGTACTGCTCGAGTTTCGGCGCGAATTCAAATAACATTTCAATCAATTACCCTCGGCTAGATACGAAGCGATTCGCGCGGTTCGCACGAGATCAAGATTTAGCAAGCAACTATGGGATCACCGAAAAAAATAAAGTCGTTTTTTATCGAGGAACACTTTATCGTTTCAGCGGTCTTGAACAGTTTCTAGAATTGTTTGCTGAGACATTGCGAAACGATCAGAATATTTTTGTCTTAATCATTGGTAGTGGGGAAGCCAAGAAAGATATTGCCGAGACGATTGATCGCCTTGGTGTGCAGAATCAAGTGCTACTGCGCCCATTTGTCGAATATTCCGAACTAGTTAAACACATTTGTTTGGCCGATGTGTCTGTAAATACTTTCATACCGTCACTCGTTACAGACTGTGCGTTACCTGGTCGCGTTTTACAGTCACTTGCGTGCGGAATACCTGTTGTATCGACACCGCTTAAAGGGCTGATCAGTTACACGGGTGATTCAAAATCAGTTGTTTATGCCCCGCTCGGTGTTGAATTTGTCCAGGCGGTCAATGACCTTTTGCTTAAAAAATCTGAGCGAGATCTATTTTCTGTAGCGGGCAGAGAACTTGTCGCATCAAAAGGAGATTGGCAACAATTCACGGCTGAGTTTGTCGAACTTTGTCAATCAGTATTGGCTCGCAAGTGAGAAAAGTATTGCTTGTCGCGATGGTTGACAGTGTTCACACGGGTCGTTGGATAAGTCAGTTTGACGGCGAAGCGATTGACTTCATGTTGTTTCCTTCTACTCCACATCGGCGTATTCACTCATTGATCAAACAACGGACGACCCTAAAAGTTGAAACACGAGTCAGAATTTCGCAGTGGATGAAGTGGGCTGCATTACCACTTGGTATCGCCGATCTAGTGTGCGCGAATTTCTTTCGAGCCAAACTTTTGTCTCGTGAAATAAAAAAATTTGAGCCCGACGTGATACACATTATGGAAACACAACATGCCGGATATTTAACCGATCGAGCCCTCAAGATGGTGAAATTCAAACCAAAAGTCATTCTTTCGATTTGGGGCTCAGATCTGTTCTGGTTTCAAAGATTTCCAAAACACCACAAAAAAATAGGGTCAGTGATGAACAAAGTTGATTTATTGGTGGTTGAGTGCCAAAGAGACCGAGAATTAGCACTCACTTTTGGTTTCAAAGGTATGTTCTTTGAGTCAATACCTGCAACTGGTGGATTGAACACCGTGTTGCTGGCTGAAAAAGCCCGACACTTGCCGGCAAAAGAGAGAAAGTGGATCGCAGTCAAGGGATACAGCGGTTTTGTTGGGCAAGGTAAAGATGCGATAAGGGTAATTTCAGAAATAGAAAGCCAAATTACTGATTTTTCGGTGATGGTTTATTCTGCGGGATTAGGAACTCAGTGGTTTGCTCGAGGGCTACAGAAAAAAATGGGTGCCCGATTAGTAATCGCTCGAAAACACAAACTCTCGAATAACGACATCCAAGAAATGTTTTTGAAGTCTCGTGCCGCACTCGGATTATCACTTTCTGACGGCTTGCCTGCGACGGTTAAAGAGGCGATGTGTATGGGGGCGTTTCCGATTCAGACTTCAACTTCATGTGCTGGAGAATGGTTCACAAATCAAGTCAGTGGGATTCTGGTAGAGCCAAACGAAATTCAAAGTACTGCGGCGGCATTGTTGAAGGTGCTCAGAGATGACAAATTAGTTGAATCTGCGCAAGAGGATAATTTGATGAAGGCTGAGCAACTATTCTCAGAAAACGCACTAAAAGAAAAAGCCAAAAAACTATATTCTTCAATGGTTGAGATAGAAAATCAGTTATGAAGTCAGTTTTAGTAACCGGAGCAGATGGTTTTTTAGGGCAACACATCATACGTGACCTGACTGGTCACGGGTTTAACGTTCTACCCAAGCGCCGAACCGACGGTGACGTAACTAAAAGTGCAACTTGGGATAAATTTCCTGCGTCTGATTTTCTAGTTCATCTGGCTGGGTTGACATTTGTCCCTGCAAGTTGGGAAAACCCAACCGAATTCGTGCAATCAAATTCAATTAGTACATCACATGCCCTAGATTTTTGTCGAAAAAACAAAACCAAAATGATTTTCTTGAGCACATATTTATATTCTTCCAAACTTAGTACTCCAATCAAAGAAACAGACGAAATTGATCCTTCAAATCCGTATGCTTTGTCAAAATTTCTTGGTGAACAACTTTGTTCTTTTTATGCAAAGCAATTTGGAGTAGAAGTAATTATTCTGCGACCGTTCAATGTGTTTGGTTTCGGGCAAAATATGAGGTTTCTCATACCGTCGATTATCTCTCAAGCAACTAAGAGTGACGAGATTAGTGTTTTAGATATTCGACCGGCGCGTGACTATGTTTTCATTGAAGATTTACTCGATGCAGTGCATAAATCAATAACATCAGATTTGCGCTTTGGGATCATCAATGTAGGTACGGGCGTGGCATCCACTGTCGAGCAATTGATATTTTTTTTGGCCGATGTAATTGGTCGCAAGTTATCGATAAGTTCGTCAAATCAAGAAAGATTTGGTGAAATTAACTCAACTCAAGCTGATATCTCACAAGCCAAACTTTTACTTGGATGGCAACCAAAGTGGTCTCTTTCTGAAGGACTACGCGAAGTTTGGAGAGATGTACAACAACACAGAGTTTTATGATTTCCAATGAATGTTAGAGTTTGAGTGATGTCTGCTGGTTTAATACACACACTTGAGTTGGCAGGCGGTTGCTTTGCATTCGGGATGCTTGTGATCAGATTTTCTAGGCGGCGCAAAATCAGTTTTAGGTATACGACTGGCTGGTTAATTATTTGCGCGCTCGGCATATTTGCATCGTTACTTTTGCCGATGATCACACCGCTGGCAACATGGTTGCAACTTTCACCAATTGCGTTGCTTATAGCGATAACTGCCGTGGGAGTGGCGCTGTTGTTTTTGCAATTGACAGTCAGCATCTCAGGAAACCAGCGCCGAGTCGACTCGTTGGCCCAAGAGACTGCATTGTTGCGCGAGAAACTTGAGCGTCTTCAAGCTAAAAAAATCAAGTAGAACCAGAAGTGCGAACATCCCCACTTGTAGTGGTGCCGGCCTTGAACGAACAGGCAACTATTCATAGTGTTGTCACGGAAATTAGAAAGTCAGGTTACGACGTTGTTGTTGTAGACGATGGATCTGGCGACAAGACCGCCGAATTAGCAAGCCAAGCGGGTGCCGTCGTGTTGCGGATGAAACTCAACTTAGGCGTCGGTGGCGCATTGCGATGCGGTTTTAGATACGCGATGAACGAAG
>CAXNFV010000143.1:0-3881 GCA_964201675.1 Ilumatobacteraceae bacterium
TTCTCCGTCTGCAGATGCGGCAATCGAAGCTCCCTTAGCGGCCGCGAGAGTTGCAATGTGTGCTGAATGCATAAACAGCATCGATTGAACAGCGATAACCAACAAAGTCAGCACGATTGGCACAGCAATGACGACCTGTACGACGGTGTCACCCCGGTCAATCGTGCTGCCTTTTGAGTTCATCACAATAATTACGCCGGCTGAAAAAGTTTCTTACCTAGCCGAGATTAAGTGAGTTTGCTTTATTGGTTACACGACTGGTGATCGTTGCGCCAACCGCAATCGCGAGTGCGATCAGCGCTGCAGCCATGACGACTGTGGTCGCACTTACTTCGCCACGCTCGCTATCGCTTTGCACCGAGGCCGTGAACCGTACCCAGTAGTACTGCCAAACATTTCTCATTGATGACATATTTTCTCCGTTTCATTTTGTGTATTGATTGATTTATTTATTTACCTAACTAACTGTGTAAAAGACTGCATAATTTGGCTTGTTAAAAACTGCCAAGAACTAAATGAACTGCTGGATAACCGATAAGTGCGATGAATGCAACAAACAGCAACACCATCGGGATGCCCATCCGTTCAGTCGCGGCTTGGGCTTGTGCTTCGATTTCGCCCATGTGCCGATTTCGCAGCGAATCTGCACGCGCTGAAAGAGAAAGACGAATACGCGCACCGTGCTCACCGGCGAGTTGCACACTTCCTGCGACTTCAGCGAGTTCAGGACTGTTGTACGCGTTGCCAAGATTGCCCAGTTCAACCCACGGAGACCTTCGCGCGCTTCGCGCCTTTGTCAATGCCTCACGAATCTCGGCAAACGACCAGCCATCTCCCGCATCAGCAGCGGCAATCAACGCTGTTTCGGTTCCTGCACCACCCGCAAGAAGAACATTAGTGAGATCCAAATAACTCGAAAATGCGTGTAGAAAGTCTTGGCGGCGACGAGTTGCCTGCACTCTCACCCGACTATCTGGAAGAAAGAAACCCATTACTCCCGCACTGACCAAAATTACAACGCCAATCAATTTTGAGATTTCGACACCGGTCAGATAAAAAAATATGTTGAGTCCGAAACCTGCCAGAATGCCAACAAATAGAGACATAAGTTTTTTCATAACCATCTCGGATGCTTGATGACCAACCACCGCTAAATCTGCGCGATGTCTTTCTTGAGAGCGACGCACCAACCACACCATTCCGTGCTCAAATTGTTCGCGTACTTCTTTTGCTTTACTTGACAACACGCCCGGCCGTAATAGTAAAAAAACCCCAAGACCACAAATGACACCACACGCGATAATGGCAATCACGCGTTGGTTGTTTCTCGACGGCGGATAAATCTTTGTGGAGTAACGATCCGTGAAAACTGATCAAGCATGATCAGTGCAACCCCGAACACAATAAAGATGCAACTCAGTATTACTTGTCCTTCAAGTGACGAGTAAACACTCAAATAATCGCGATTGAAAATCACCAACAGCGCAATGAAGCCGATAACGACAAACGAAATAATTCGCACTGAACTGCGAGTCCTTGCTCGCCCGACCCAAATGCGAGTCCTCATCCGACCTTCTTCACGGGCACATTGCGCAAGGTGCCCTAATAATTGTGCAATGTCGCGAGCTTGATACTTCGTCGCAGTGATCAAAGCAGCCGAAACAAAATCTGCAATTGGGTGGTCAACCTCGTCGGCAAATCGGCGCAAGCCGTCGCCAAGTTTGCCGTACTGAATTTGTGCACTCAGTCGACGAACCGCTACTGAAATAGCAACTGGCGCATGATCAGAAGTGGCGACAATTGCCTGCTCCAACCCATGTGCGCCCGCCAAAGTATCTCGTAGTTGTTCTGTCCAAGTTGCGATTGCATCGGCCAGCCCACGTTCATCGCGACGAAGACGCTGTTTTGATTTGAGTGCCGGCACTGCGATGACTACCAAGCTCAAAACAACCGCGACTAACAGCCAACGTGTAATAAAAAAAATCACCACGCCAACTACCGTGGCAACAATAATGTGCAATGAGCGGCTCAAGTTTGCTTGACGATCGGCCACTTTTGTTTTCGCCTTCACCTTTTCGTCGCGAACCGCAAGAAAAATCACGAATGCTCCAAGACCAGCGGCGGCACCACAGAGAATGCACACGAAGAATGTAATCATGGTGCGCACCGATCATCGTCGTATCCGAACACAGAAAGCATCTCACGCGTCGCTTCGCGTAACGGGAAAGTTCGTAGTAGGTCGCCCTGCGAATTTAAGGAAAATATCTCGTTTGAAATTATGTTAGGGCCGTCACAATCGACTACTTCACGAACTGAAGCGACACGACGTTCGCTGCCAGTGTTGCTGATGTAGACAACAAAATGAAGCGCACTTGAGAGCAACAAATTGATCGTGTCAAGCGGCAAGCCAGTTGAAGCCATTGACATATATGCAGCAAGTTTGGGAAATACCGATCGAGTTGAATCTGCGTGCATTGTGCACATTGATCCGTTATTGCCTTGGCTCATCGCCATCAACATCGGAAACGCCTCGGCTCCGCGAACTTCGCCGACGATCACTCGGTCAGGGTCCATTCGCAATGCCATTCGTGTCAAGTCGGCAAGTGTTATTTCTCCTTGTCCTTCTACGTTTGCTGGTCGTGACTGCAATGAATCGTGGTCTGGATGCAAGTGTTCAAAGTGATCTAGCCCCAGTTCGTAGGCATCTTCAATCGTCACAAGACGCTCAAAGACCGGAATCTCATTGATTAGCGCACGCAACAAAGTTGTTTTACCCGAGCCAGTGCCGCCAGCGATGACTATATTTCGTCGTGCACGCACGGCAGCGCCGAGGAAATCTTGTAGTTCGGGGGTGAGCATGCCACGAAGTTGCAATTCTTTGAGGCTCGAGATTTCAAAGCGGTGCCGGCGGATGACAAGACTTGGTCGTAACGAAACATCCATCGTTGCAAACAAGCGCGAACCGTCTGGTAGTTGCATGTTCAGTTCAGGGGTACCGGCATCAAAACGGCGCTCTTGGCGTGAGAGCCGGGTTGCTGCGCGACGCACAAGTTCAATTAGTTCGTCGTCGGTTTCGACGATTGGCTCGCGCATCTCGCGCTCACCATTGCGAAGTTTGACCCAAACTACTGAATTTCCACGAACGTGGATGTCACTTATCTCGTCGTCTTCAAGTAACGGTTGCAGTCGACCTAGACCAAGAACTTGGGCGATCGCGGCAGAAGTAATTTCAACTTCATCAAACACGGTCAACACTGAACGACCCTCTGACCGTCGTGCTGCAGACAATCGCAGGAGCTCGGCGTGCACGGCAGTGCGTGCAAAATTATGCTCTTCGTCATTTGTCGGATCAGCCATATTGCGGGCCCGTCGGTCTAGGCGTTCATCGGCCAGGACATCGCCAAGTCTTGACGCCAAAGCATTTACTAACTGTCGATCTATTGAAGATCTCTGTGGATGATCAAGAACTGTCATGGCTGACCGCCGTCAACAAGCTGGTTAGCAGCACCGGCAATCCGCACTAGATATATTTCACCCGCACGAGCAATCGCCATTGAAAGATCTAATGAACTACGAAACGTCAATAACGCAACATCATTATTATCACTCACCTGCGTAATTGAATAGATAGTTACCTCATCAGCAAACATTGATGGCTCGGTTGATTCGCTGATTGCCAAATCAGGAACAGTTACCACACGAACAATGTCACCAACAGCAAGGTCGACCGGAAAGTTACCGACATCAACAGCCGAGCTTGTCAAGGCTTCTCCTGGGAGGAGCCCGATGGTTGGGCTAAGCATCGCAGTTGTAATTGGCGACGAGGCATTTAAATTAATCAACATCGTTTGGCCGATAAGCGACTTTGCATTTTCGCCTGA
>CAXNFV010000144.1:0-3874 GCA_964201675.1 Ilumatobacteraceae bacterium
TCACTGGTCGTGGCACTGTTGTCACCGGCAAAGTTGAACAGGGCAAAGTACACACAGGCGACGAAATTGAAATCGTTGGTCTTCGTGACACCCAAAATACTGTTTGCACCGGAGTAGAAATGTTCCGTAAGTTGCTCGACGAAGGTCAAGCAGGCGACAACATTGGTGCGCTTCTTCGCGGTACCAAAAAAGAAGAAGTTGAGCGCGGTCAGGTTCTCTGTGCACCAGGTTCAATCACGCCACACACGAACTTCGAAGGTCAGGTCTATGTATTGAAGAAAGAGGAAGGCGGACGCCACAAGCCTTTCTTCAACAACTACCGACCACAGTTCTTCTTTCGAACAACTGACGTAACTGGCACCGTTGAACTTCCAAAGGGCACAGAAATGGTTATGCCTGGCGACAACGTGTCAATGACAGTTGAACTCGGCAAGGCAATCGCCATGGTTGAAGGTCTTCGCTTCGCGATTCGCGAAGGTGGCCGCACGGTTGGTGCTGGTCGCGTAACGAAGATCCTCAAGTAGATCGTTTCAGAACCGGTTCATACTGATGGCACAAAGCATCCGCATTCGGCTTAAGGCGTTCGATCACCAAAACATCGACGAATCTGCAAAGAAGATCGTCGAAACGGTGACTCGCACGAGTGCGACGGTGCGTGGGCCGATACCTTTGCCGACAGACAAGCATCGATTCACGGTTATTCGTGGCCCGCACGTTGACAAAGACTCACGTGAACATTTTGAAATGCGAATCCACAAGCGGTTGATCGACATTGTTGATCCGAATGCAAAGACGATTGACAGTCTTCAGCGTTTAGAGCTTCCTGCTGGCGTTGACATCGAAATAAAAATTCAAAACTCTTAACAACAACATTGGGTCTAGTTTCCAGATTTAGTTTTACGTCTAGTTGTTAACTCGATGCAGTGCATTTATTGCCGAAGCAAAAACCTGGTTAGAGAGCCTGCGTTTTCTGACTTTCGCACCATTACATCAGATGTCAAACCATGGCGTCGGGGTTTAAACATCGCGGTTTGTAAAGATTGTGGGTTTCCGCAGGCCGAAGTTACTGACGAGTGGCAGAAATCTGCCTCCGAAATTTACAGCGACTACGCGTCGTATTATCAGACCAGCGACAACGATCAAACAGTTTTTATTGATGGTGCCTCGTCTGGTCGCGGTGAGTTGTTCGTTGAGTCAGTAGTCAAAACAAGCCAAACCAAACAGGGTGGTGCAGTTCTTGATTTTGGGTGTGGCGCAGGCACATTGCTTTGGTCGTTTGCAAAGTTGAGGAGCGATTTCAACCTCTATGGCTTCGACCTAGATGATCGCGAGTTGAAAAAACTTTCAGTAATACCGAACTTTAAAAAACTACTGGTTGGCAAACTTGATAAAAGTTTGAAATTCGACTTGATTTCAATGTCTCACTCGCTTGAACATCTCGTTTCACCAATTGAGACAATGAAATCGCTAGGTGCACTATTGAACGAAAATGGACATCTGGTTATTGCGGTTCCGGATTGCTCGAAAGACCCATTTAAGTTGCTGATCGCCGACCACTGTTCACATTTTTCGGTGGCGACACTTGAGATATTTCTTGAAAGCGCAGGCTTTGAAGTTGTTCGAATTGAGTCTCGAATTGAAACTCGTGAGTGTTGGGCCGTTTGTAAACCCGGCAAATCAGCCAAGACCGCGAGTATTTCGACCCCAGAGTCTGCATGGGTTGGTGAGTCAATTCGCTGGTTGAGCGAAGTAAAGAAGCACGCCATTTCGCTGTCAAAATCAAAGCAATTTGGCTTATTCGGAACATCAATCAATGCCTTGTGGCTGTTTGGCGAATTAGAACTAGATGTCAAATTTTTTGTCGACGAAGATCCCGCTCGAGTTGGCAAAAAACTTTACGGAAGACCCGTGATTGACCCGAGTCAAGTTTTACCTGGCGCAACTGTTTATCTGCCCTTTATTACAACTCTTGCCGAGAAAATCGCGACCAGACTGAGCAGTCAAGGTATCACTTGGGCAGTTCCACCCAATATTGCATAAGATTTATTTAAGAGTTATTAAATTAAGTAAAAATCTGACTCTAAACAACGATAGAAATTATTTATGAGCGATTACTCACGATTTGATTCATCCTCCCTACCAGAGTGGCAAGATAACAGTTCGTCAAAGTTGCCTCCACCCTCTTTGCCGCAGTCCAATGGGCGAGAGCAATCATTTCAAGATAACTCTTCTGGCCGAAGGCAAGGTCGTGCAATTTTAGGACTCGCAGTTTTCGTTGCGTTGTTTGGTTTAATCGGCGGCATTCTGGGTGCTTATATTGTGCGAGAAACTAATTTGGGTGAGTTAAATTCAGCCGAAACGGTCTCGCAAGTTACGTCGGCACCAGTTGTTGTTGCGTCTGACGGCACCAATGACGCCGACTCACTGATCTTGTTAGTTGCGACACGACTTGCCAACAGTGTTGTAACAGTTATATCGACTTTGGGCGAGACCGAAGCCGACGGTCGCTCGGTTGGTTCGGGTGTGGTGGTTACTTCAAATGGTGAGATTTTGACTAATGCACATGTTGTCGAGGGCGCAACTTCGGTGGTTGTGCGATTCGCTGGAGAGACCGAACCACGCGTTGCAAAGATCTTGGCGACTGATGTCGGTAACGACCTCGCGCTAATAAAAGTAGAGGCAACTGGTTTGGTTGCCGCAACTTTTGCGAAACCTGGCAGCGTGAAAATTGGTGATGCTGTAATCGCAATTGGATATGCACTTGCATTAGATGGTGGACCAACGGTCACTTCAGGAATAGTTTCGGCAATGAAGCGCACAATCGAGACAGAAACTGGTGCCCTGAACTCATTGATTCAGACTGATGCGGCCATTTCTTCAGGCAATTCGGGTGGACCACTGGTCAACTTAAAAGGTGAAGTCGTTGGCATAAATACCGCCGTGGCGCGGGGCGACTCTGAGTCGGCTGCAACCAACATCGGATTTTCGATTTCTGTGGATGAAGTTTTAATTGTGATTGAGCAACTGCGAGCCCAAGCAAACGGTGTTGAACGCCGAGAGGGCTTTTTGGGAGTCGGCTTGACAAGTCGCGAAGATGGTGGTCAGGGTGCGATAATTACCGATGTGCGGGCGGGTTCACCTGCCGATAACGCTGGGATTCTCGTCAACGACATCGTGCTGTCGGTAGATGGTGAGCCAATTGACGGGCAGGCCGGCCTTGTGGCGGCTATTCGTGATGCTGTCCCTGGCCAGATCGTTAAAATTGAGATTTCACGGGATGGCGAAAGAAAGACCTTCGAAGCCACTTTGGTCGCCCGAACGATTGAGTGAATTGGCTAGCTAATTACATAGCCGTAAAATAAGCCACGTTTTTAGTGAGCAAACTAGCCAGAAAATCTGGCAATTTTTGCTGATTGTCGTTTGGGGACTGGATTTAAGGGGGATAGAGTAAGAACTTCGTTCGTGGCCTTGGTTCTGCCAAGTCGCAAACGGAGAGATCAATTCAAAAAATTGATGTCTGTGTGCGCCCGTGTTATCTGCGGGTACCTCACAGCGAAAACTATAAAAGTGCTCCGCAGGCTTCGGCCGCGCGGAGCATTTGTGCGAATACACGAATTATTTTATTAAACATTTCGAGAAAAGGTTTTGGCCTCATGGCACAAAAAGCGATCGTCGGCGAAAAGGTCGGCATGACACAAGTATGGAGTGACGACCAACGCGTCGTGCCCGTCACAGTGTTAAGAATTGAGCCGGCTCGAATTGTTCAGGTCAAAACTGGCGCGACTGATGGTTACACCGCGTTGCAAGTTACCTACGGGCAACGAGATCCAAAAAAACTCAATAAAGCAGAAGCCGGGCATTTCGCGCCCAAGAG
>CAXNFV010000145.1:0-3867 GCA_964201675.1 Ilumatobacteraceae bacterium
ATGAGTGCAAGCCTCGGCGGTTTCGCGGCCGCTCTGATTGCATTTTTATGGAAAGGTGCCGAAGGCGGCTTCGGGTCGAAAATCAACGCTGGCAAAATTGAAGACGTAGTTGCCCAGATTCGTGCTGCCGATGGTTTTTTGTATTTGCCTGAAGCACGCTCTTGGATTACTGAATATCCAAAAGAGGCGATTTCAAAAGCAGAAGCCGCCTACGGAGGTCAAGGTGCAGTTTTCTCAGGAATGAATGCTGGCGTTGTCGCGTTGTATCAAAAGTGTCCGCATCTTGGTTGTCGAGTCCCAGAATGCAAAACTTCGCAGTGGTTCGAGTGCCCGTGTCATGGTTCGCAATACAACCGTGTCGGAGAGAAAAAAGGTGGCCCCGCTCCTCGCGGAATGGATCGTTTCGGAGTTTCAGTAAGTAATGGAATGGTAATTATTGACACCGGTGCGGTTTTTGGTGGTCCGCCAATCGGAACAAACACAACGGGCCAAGAAGCCGAAGGACCAAACTGCGTTGGCGCAGAGGGAAGTCACTAAATGAATGCCGCAATTGTTCTCGCCGACACAACAACAACGATCGCCTGGGTAATTCTTCTCGTATCAGTTCTCGGTTGGATTGTCTACGGTTTGTCGAATATTCGTTCGGCGAAACGCGAAGTTGGTTCAGAAATAAAACTTGCGGCGAACCGCAAACCGTATTACGACGACGAACGTCTTGAGGGCGAAAAGATTGAGCGCACTCAATTGATTGGTCTCGCCTTTCTTGCAATAGTCACGATCGCTTTGCCACTTTATTGGATTCTTGAGCCTGGTCGAATGGTCGGTGCTGAAAAAGAATTTCAACATCAATTTGAAGAGTGGGGCAGTGGGCTATTCGCAACTACGTCAGACGGTGGTTATAACTGCGCAGGATGCCACGGAGGGATGAAGGGTGGCGGTGGTGTGGCGTCGTATGCGTTGACTGACCCGAATACGGGTGAGGTCAAGCAAGTCAACTGGAAAGCACCAGCGATAAACACTGTTTATTATCGGTATAGCGAAGAAGAATTTAGATTTATTCTGAATTATGGTCGCCCGTTCTCGCCGATGTCTGCATGGGGTCTTGTCGGTGGTGGGCCTTTGAACGAGCAGCAGATTCAAACCGTTCTCGACTATGTCAAGAGTATTCAGATTCCGCGCGACGAAAATGGCAAACTGCCAGAAGAGAAACAACAAGAAATTCAAGCTGAAGCAGAGCGTTTGGTTAAAGCAAAAACTTACGCCACCATTGGCGAGGCATTGTTTAATTTAGATCTAGGTAGTGGAAACTTTTCGTGTGCCCGTTGCCATACAAAAGGTTGGTCGTATGGCGAACCTCAAATCACAGGCGGCGGTGCACTTGGCCCGAACCTCACGGGCGGTTCGGCCGTTCGCCAGTTTCCACAACGCGACGAGATGATTGCATTCATCAAGGGTGGTAGTGAACTTGGCAAAAGATACGGGCAACAAGGTCAAGGTTCGGGTCGAATGCCTGCATTTGGATTAATGCTCACCGACGATCAAATCGCTGCCGTTATCGATTATGTAAGAGGTTTGTAAATGTTGTCGCTACTTGCAATTAACTGGGAGCCGGAATTACGCGGCATTGTTATCGTTGCGATCGCTGTCGGCGTTCTTGTTGGTGGAGTTTATTTAGTGGTCGGTACGAACCTCGGCGCACGCCTGGGTTTTCTGGTTGTTCTTGCCGGATTATTCGGCTGGATGGCGACCATGGGCGGGATTTGGTGGACTTACGGAATCGGACTCAAAGGTCGAGAACCAACATGGCAACCCGCCGAACCCGTGACGATCGTGCGCGAGCCGTCACTATTGCGGGGTGCAGAAATTTTGGAGTCCTCATTAACTCTGACCGGGTCAGCGCAAAGTGATTCAGCCGAGGTTTCAAAAGCACTTCAACTTGAAGGTTGGTTACTACTGGCAGAGTCTGACACCGGTCGTGGCCAAGCGGTGGCTGCTTCTGATGACATCATTCAGCGTGAAGCCGAAGAACTCGAAGCGGGAGAATATCTTTCACTCGCTGTTTACAACAAGGGTGGCGAACGCTGGCCGAAAATAAATGATTCGCTCGACTTTTTTGCATTTTTTCACAAACCTCGTTTTGCGTTGGTAGAAGTCGCACCAGTTCTACCCCAGCGCACCGAGCCTGGTCGTGCGCCCGCTAAGCCGGTAGTCGACGAAACGCAACCGCGCCGATATGTTCACATGATTCGGGATCTGGGTAGCAAACGCCAACCTGCAATTTTTATCACGATTGGCTCGTCAATTATTTTCTTGTTGCTCTGTCGTATCTTGCATCAAAGAGATTTGACTTTGCGACAGAATCTCAACGAGCAGTCGCCCGCAAAGGCATAAATCGTGGGTCAGTATCTTCCAATAGTTGTGCTGACGATTCTCGCAATTTTATTTGGCGCAGGATCTGTAGTTGCATCAAAATTATTGGCGCCGCGGCGTCCGAACTCTGCCAAAGAAGCGCCATACGAATGTGGAATCGTGCCGAGCCGAGAAGCACCAGAACGATTTCCAGTGAGTTTCTTTGTGGTGGCGATGTTGTTCATCATGTTTGATATCGAAATTATCTTTGCGTATCCGTTCGCAATTGCCAGTAGTGAACTCGGCACTTATGGTTTCTGGGAGTTCGTTGCGTTTAGCGCCGTATTTTTTGTCGCATTTGTTTATGTTGTCGCTCGCGGCGCACTCGATTGGGGTCCGATCAACAAGCCGCGTCAGCTGTTGACGATTGATGATGATATTTTCTCGGCATCGCGTACGACTGCGACGACTATTCGTCGTGTTGGTCTCGACGGCCGTCGCACCGAAAAAGTTTCGTCCTAATGGGAACAGTTCGCAATGTACTCGACGATGGACTAGGCGGTCTTGAGCACAACTTTCTCACTGGCCGTGTTGAAGACCTCGTCAAGTGGTCTCGTTCGCGTTCGAGTTGGGCTGCAACTTTCGGCTTGGCGTGTTGTGCAATTGAGATGATGGCCTCAGGCACCGCGCACTATGATTTGGCGCGTTTCGGGATGGAAGTATTTCGTGCATCGCCGCGTCAAGCAGACATCATGATCGTCGCAGGACGCGTCAGTCAAAAGATGGCGCCAGTCTTGCGTCAGGTCTACGACCAGATGATGGAGCCCAAGTGGGTTATCTCGATGGGTGTTTGTGCCAGCAGTGGCGGAATGTTCAATAACTATGCAATCGTCCAGGGTGTCGACCAGATAGTGCCCGTCGATGTTTACGCACCTGGTTGCCCGCCTACTCCAGAAACTTTGATTCATGCGATTGAAACTTTGCATCAGTTGATTGAAGACGGCGAGATCATGAAGCGTCGCGCGTCAACTGGTGCCGGAGCACAAGTTCATATTCAAGAAATCCCTGCCGGCTCGATTACGCCAGTGATCCTCGGAAAACGTTGAAAAATGACGCAACCTGCTGGCCGTGTTGCCGATGATGTTCGTTTCGTCGCCAAAACTGACTACATAAAAACCCTTACCGCGCTTCGCAGTGAAGGTTTTGAGATGTGCGCCGATTTAACTGCAGTTGATTTTTTGACACACCCTGGTCGGCCGCTGGCTGCCGAAGTTGCAAATCGAATAACACTCGAACGCTTTGAGCTTGTTGTGAATTTGCTTTCGCTTTCACAGCGCCGCCGTTGCAGGTTGCGCGTGCAAATTTCTGAATCTGACCCATCTGTTGATTCGGCGTTTGATCTATACCCAGGCACAGAGGCGATGGAGCGTGAGGTCTACGACATGTTCGGGATCACATTCACGGGCCACCCAGATTTGACAAGAATTTTGATGCCCGAAGATTGGGTTGGGTTTCCAT
>CAXNFV010000146.1:0-3866 GCA_964201675.1 Ilumatobacteraceae bacterium
CCAGTCGCTGGCGCAACGCCAACCTTGCCCAAAATAATTACTCCTGTCGGACAACGATCAACGCACAACGCACAACGCGTGCAAACATCATCGTCAATAATAAACACAACCTTGTCTGAAGGGTCATCGCCTGGGAGTTCGGTACCGTCAGCTTGTGTGATTGCTTCTGGCGAGACCATGAAGATGCATTTCCATGGGCAGATATCAACGCAGCCTTCGCACATAATGCATTCTGACTGATCAATATGGATGAACTGTTTTGGCTTGACCGCTTTACTCAGATATTCGGCATCAACCTCAACAAGTTGATAGTCGTCCGTGTACGGCATCATCGGTGGGTTTGCGTCAGTTTTCGCCATGGCTCAACTTCTCTTCATAAGTGGACGACCGTAAGTTGATGTTGCTACTTCTTTGGTAACTACTTCTCCGCGCTTCTGCCACCAACTGAACAGATAAACCATTAAACCGATGTAATAAACATGGATGACTACAACGATGATGTCGCGAATTGCTTCATAACTGATCGTGATCGGAAAGTTTCCACCGATCGTATCTGACTTCAAAATATCGAAAGGTCCGTAGACGAGTTTGTCTTTACGCCATCCAAGATCTTTGTCGGCGTGATCTATCCATTGATGAGGCACTACTCCGAACGCAAGAAACAGAACCAGGAAAACATACGCCGAACCGAACATGGCTTCACCCCAAGTTGCCTTGCGATCAAAACTTCTACGCTTACCAATCGGAATTATGACAAGGCTCAGCAAAGTCGTTAACAATGCCGAAAAAATAAAGGCCTGGTTAACGCCGGGCCATCTCAGAATGTCAATTGCGAGCATTAGTTGAGGGCTTGCCTTTCCTCGTGAAATCTATTTTTAGCCTAGTCGTCAAGATAATCCGACAGATAATCAATGCCAGTTTTTTGGCAAGTTTTGCGATGCTTTTAAGTCACTCTGTTTCACGAATGCTCAACGCAATATAAAAACACCAATTTGGGCGGGTGACGTCGTTGCAGTGGTTGTGCGCTCGTGAACTTCTCGCATCAGCCTGACTTGCGTCTAACCTATTAAGACAAAGTCAGTGAAGAAATAGTTACCAAGAATTTGTCTACCAGGATTTTTAATAGAGTGATTTGAGGAGCGCAGTGGCAGGAATACCCGAGCATCTACTTAAACGTGCACAAGAAGCGCGTGACAAAGCAGCAGGAAAAGTACCTGCGGCAGATGCATCCAGCGACGCGACGAATCTTCCTGCGAAAACTTCTGAAGCCAAACCAACTCCGGCGCCGCAAGTTGCGAGCGCCCCGCCACCGCCACCACCAGATCCAAGTTATGTAGTCGCTGCAAAGACGCGAATCAAGATTCCGTTTTGGGCGATGGCTACTTTGAGTTTGCTACCACTTTGGGCGCTGCTGTATGTGCTCGCAATTCGCCCGCAAGAAAGAACAGTCGAAGGACCACTTGCAGTGGGTGCTGGTGTCTACGGATCTTGTGCAGGTTGTCATGGCGCCAATGGCGCTGGAGGAGCCGGTCGAGCTTTGTACCAAGGAGAAGTTCTGAAAACTTTTCCGAAAATTGAAGACATGCTTAACTTTGTTTACACAGGCTCGCAACAATATATTTCAGCTGGTTTGAAGATTTATGGCAACCCTGACCGTGAAGGTGGCGCGCACGAATTGCTTTCGTATAACGGCAACCCGATGCCCCAGCAGGGCGAAAAATATAGCGGTGGTCTAACTGACGCGGAAATTCTTGGAGTCGTCTGTCATGAGCGCTATGAATTAAGTGGTGCTGATCCTGAAAGCGAAACATGGAAAGCAGAATACGAACGTTGGTGTTCGCCCGAATCAGAGATTTTTGCTGGTCTTGAAGCTGGCTCGGTTAACTTTGACAATCTTGCAGAGACTTACGCTTCAATGCCCGATGCGCCGGCACATGTCGGCACAGACCCACGACCAACCGGCAAATAATTAATTAACCAGTTTTGCTCGCCAAAAGCGAGCAACGTCACACTGTTTAGATGGTAGATGACAAGTAAATCTGTTTAGCCTTGGGCCTAGATGCAAAACGACACTGAACTAGCCCAAGATGATACTGGCGAAGTTCGAAAAGTGCTGCGCACAGAAGTGCTCGTAGTCGGCGGAGGACCCGCTGGTGCGGCTGCTGGATTTTGGCTGGCGCAACTTGGTCACGATGTAATTGTGATTGAACGCAAAAAGTTTCCACGCGAGAAAACATGCGGCGATGGATTAACACCACGGGCAGTTAAAGAACTTGGCGACATGGGTCTTGGCGATCAACTTTCGCAGTTTCATCGCTACGAAGGTCTTCGCGCAACAGCGCATGGCAAGGCACTCGAATTGAAATGGCCAACACACCCGATTTATCCGCAACATGGATACGTCGTGCGTCGACGCGAACTTGACATGATGGTTGCACGAAACGCACAAAATGCTGGTGCGAAACTTTTAGAAGAGCACGAAGCAATCGCACCCATAGTTGAAAACGATTGCGTTCGCGGCGCAATGGTTACGAACAAAGTTGATGGAAGCACTATTGCAATTCACGCGCAATACGTGATTATCGCTGATGGTGCGAACTCTCGATTCGGTCGAGCGATCGGAACCTCGCGGGAAAAATCCTGGCCTTACGGTACGGCGATTCGTACTTATTGGAAGAGCCCAAGGCACGAAGAACCGTGGATCGAATCGGCGCTAGATGTGAAAGATCGCAATGGCAAGTCGATGCCCGGCTACGGCTGGATATTTCCGGTGGGCGATGGCACCATAAATATCGGCGTCGGGCTTTTGTCAACCTTCAAAAACTTTAAAGATGTGAACACTTCACATTTACTTGATTCGTATGCATATATGGTTGCCGACCGCTGGGAGATTGACCCAACTCAACCAGAGTGCAAGGCAACTAGTGGCAAGATTCCGATGGGTGGATCTGTGGGTCCAAAAGTTGGCAACACTCACATCGTCATCGGTGATGCGGCCGGCAGTGTTAACCCATTTAACGGTGAAGGAATCGACTACGCCTACGAGACCGCTCACATCGCTGCCGATGTATTGCATGATGCGCTACTTGCCAAAGATTCGGAGATTTTAAAGCGTTACGACCAAATAATTGAAGACGAGTACGGACAATATTTTAAAGTTGCCAGATTATTTGCACGAATCATCGGTCGACCAGTTCTAATGCGTGAACTATCTCGAGTTGGCATCAATAGTCGAACACTAATGGAGTGGGTGCTTCGGATCATGGCTAACTTATTGCGACCAGACGAGCTCGGCCCGGCCGAGGCTGCCTATAAAGCCGCCGCATTGATCGTGCGGGCGATGCCTGATGCCTAATTGAACGACCCGCGAACTGTCTGAAGTTAGCATAGCGATATAGATACTCGTAGTCGTGCCTCGAATTTGCTGTTCAGCTACTTCTCTTTTCTGCAGACTCTTGTGTTACCCCTGCTTGAAATTTCGCCTCCATTTTTACGAACTTTAGTTTTCAAAATACTGTTTAAAGAGTTTGGTAAAAATGTGTTTATTGATTACAAGTGCTATTTTAGATATCCGTCGAAAATTAAGATCGGTAATAACGTATTCATTAACCGCGGGTGCGAGTTTTATTCATCTCGTCAATTCAAAGATGTATTCATAGTTCTTGAAGATGACGCGGTTTTGGCGCCAAATATCACTTTCTTTGGGGCAGGGCATTTGACAACCGAAGAACTACCCGATGTCGCAGCGAATATTCGCGTAGGCCGCGGTGCGTATATCGGTGGCAACTCAACAATTCGTTATGGAGTAACTATCGGTGCGGGCGCAGTAGTTGCCGCTGGCTCGGTGGTAACTAAAGATGTTCCTG
>CAXNFV010000147.1:0-3840 GCA_964201675.1 Ilumatobacteraceae bacterium
GATAATCCTTCAAACTTCACCAGTTTCTCCTTTTTTTAGATAACTTTTTTGACATCAAAACCACACATCAAACAGTACCCCTAACAACGCTTACCAATGCTGATACCCAAACGGGGGTGAGAGCGAGCTGGCTACAAATGTTCCCAGCCTTGGGTGGGATAACCAGAAACAGTTATTCGCTATATGTTGCAGAAAACGATTAGGCGGTGAACAGTGCCAAGCGGTCGTTCCATCCGCTGATGACCCGATCGACGGGTGTGTAAAGCACGCCTTCAATCACGCTGCCGTAAACAGATCTGAAGTCAGTCGTCACGGCTAAGTCACCATCTTTTAATTGATTGAGTGGAGGCTGCTCGCCATGAAACCCACCAACAACTCGCTCACCGATTATAAACACCGGTCCAGATGTTCCGTGGTCAGTGCCGTCAGAGGCATTGGCACGCACACGTCTGCCGAATTCGCTATAGACCATGATCGTCACGTCGCGGCTGCGACCGATTGTTCGCATCTGCGACATAAATTTTGAAATTGAATTCGAGACCGTGCCAAGAAGTAGCGACTGTGCCGACAATTCATTGGCATGAGTATCGAAGCCTCCAAGTGAGACAGACCAAACTCGAGTCGGCACCCCTGCGGCAATCAATTTTGCTGCAACATCTAACTGTGCGCCGAGGTTTGATTCGCCACCCGCGTTGCCCCCAATGACCGTGGGTAAATCAGCCGCTGGTGGTGCAGGATTTTTTAAAATCGGTGAGACAATATCGGCAACGGTAAACAGGTCACGCATCGAACGCGCAGCAGTTGCCGAAAGTTGACCGTCAAGTTTTGTTTTCTTTGATGTGTTTGCATAATCCTTAGCGAGCATGCCACTTGGTGTCCTCAATCCACTGAGTGGTAGCACGGTGCCTGAGCGTTTCTCGCCTTGAAATAGTGGTGGCATAGTCGAGCCGAGACTGATTGCAAGAAACGGATTCTCGGGTTGTGTTTCAAGCCACCGCCCGACCCATCCAGTTTTAATCGGAGTACGAGATGCGCTGTGCCAACTCGCCATCGAAGAAAAATGAGAGCGATCAGGGTTCGGATAACCGACACCGCGCACAATCGCGAGCTGTTTGCTATCCCAAAATGTTTTGAATCCCGTCATTGAACCGTTAAGCGCGAGACCATCACCAATCGGCAACACCTGATCTTCTTTGTATGCGAGTCGCGGACGCAACGATTTATAAAGCGGATCCAAATATGGCACAACGGTGTTGAGTCCGTCATTGCCGCCGTTGAGTGTCACAATTACAAGAATTGGTGTGCCAGCCGGCAAAGGTCGTGGGCCCGCGGCGTGGGCGAACTCGTTGGTTGACCACGAATGCGCAACTGCGACTGCGCTTGCACCTGTAAATTTGATGAAATTTCTGCGGGTAATGTTTTTCATTTTTCCTCTCAGGCATTTACCAAATATTCAGGACTACAGATCGCCAATGCGGTAAGTCGCGCTGGATCTCGAAGTGCTCCATCAAATGCGGCTCGAGTTCGATCACTCCACTCGGCGACACCCAGCCAATCTGCGAGAGCATCGATTCGCTCTTTCTTAGAAACTTTGCTCAATGGACTCAGATCGCCCTCACTGACAATTACTTGCGCGGCCTGAATCAAAGTTTGCGACGACGCAACCGAGAGCCATGCCTCGTCTGCAGGCCAGCCACCGACACTTGGCGGAAAAAATGGCCGCTGTCCCAAAGTGTCCAGCAATGTCAACAGCAGATCGGGTTGTGAACATGTCGACGGAGTAATTCGCAAGGCTCGCAACACCGACACCAGCCATTCAAGGGGACTTTTGACTTGCGAATTAATCGGATTCTGAAATTCTTTGCTGAACACCAACGCCTCCATGGTTGGCAGTATTTGACGCGCAACAAATGCTTTCTTAATAATGTTTGCGGAGGATTTCTTCTGCTCAGACGGTTTCATCGGATCACTCATCATCGAAGATGCTGGTGAAATAAATCGGTAAGTCAGTCGCTCAGGAATAAAACTTTGGCAAGCAGCTGTCAGCGAAAGAAATCGTGCGAGTGTCGCCGATTCAAAATTTCCTGTAGTTCCGAGAATTGTGGATGTGCCGACATAGCTTCGTCTTGGATCTTTGGTGACAACACCAGAACTTTTCACAACCCTTAGCCCCGAAAGTGCCTTTGCCGCTTCTTTGACGTCGGTCTCAGAATAATTGTTCACGCCTAGCGTGAATAGTTCGAGTAGTTCACGAGAAAGATTTTCATTTGGAGAATTGGCCGTGTTCAGTTGGCCGTCGAGCCAGTAAATCAAACCACCATCTAAAACCATCTCTTCGCACATCAAAGAGAAATCACCCACAGCATTTTTTCGAAGGCGCGCAATGTGGTCGAACATTACAAGGGGCTCGTTTATTTTCGAGTATGAAGTCGCCCAATGTCCGTGCCAAAACCAAGTCATTCGCTCGACGAACGGAAAATCTTGGTCAACCATTTGGTCGAGCCACCACAAACTCATATTGCGTAACTGCGCCCGTTTAGATGTGTTGTAGGGCGCCAACAACTCGGAGTTCGGTTTGGGTTGCGTGCCTAAGTCGGCGATACCAATGGCTGTTTTTACATCCCCATAATCGGGCAAACCAGAACTGAGCAACTGCTTTGCCGAGACTTTGAAGCCTTGTTTCAACATCTTGCCGAACTGCCCGGGCTTCGGCCCAAACCCGATGCGATGCACAAGCCGCGCGATTGCCATGCGTTCTGCCGAAGTCATGCCTCATATTGTAATTCTGTTAGGTGACAATTCTCTGAACACAAGATGTGACCTAGACGAAACGTTTATCGTAAGCACCAGATAAAACTTGAAGATAACTACGGTATTTAAGTTTCGCTTCGACCAAGCCGATAGACACCAGCCGAATAGTATGAGTTCATGCTCATCGAATTCGGCGAACAGTCAGGTGAGAAACAGGTCGTAATAGTTGGTGCAGGTTTTGGCGGATTAGCTTGCGCAAAAAAAACTTCGAAAGTCCCGATCTTGTCGTGTCACGTTGATTGACCGCAATCCATATCAGTTATTTTCACCCCTGCTATATCAGGTGGCGACGGCATCGCTGCCCGAAGACGACATCGCGTTTCCAATTCGCACCGCCTATCGCGAAGTGCAGTTCGTTCGTGGTGAAGTTTCAAACATCGATACGACAGCAAAAACACTCGCGATGTCAAACGGCAAGACAATTTCTTACGACGATTTGATTCTTGCGGTTGGTTCCGAAGGTGCAACGTACGGTATTCCAGGAGTGTCTGAAAACACTTTTCAAATGAAATCCGTCCATGATGCCCGCGACATCCGTCGCTCTTTGCTGCGTACCTACGAAGATGTCGAAGACGGGTTACTACCTCTCGAGCGCCTAAATGTCGTCATCGTTGGTGGCGGACCAACAGGAGTTGAACTCGCTGGTGCGGTCAGCGAACTACAACGAGAAATTCAACGCGAATTTGAGCACATCGCGCCGAAGGCAACCGTGACACTTCTTGAAGCGGGCCCAAGATTATTGCCGAGCTTTCATCCAAACTCGAGTAAATACACACAAAAAAAATTGACCCAGATGGGTGTTCAAGTACTTGTTGACGCCGCTGTTACCGAGGCAACAAGCCGATCACTGCGACTCAAAGATGGCAAAGAAATTATCGCGGGCACCAAAATTTGGGCGGCGGGTGTGATCGCACCGCCGCACTGGAAGTTTCTTGGTGAGACAGATCGCGGCAATCGAATCAAAGTCAATTCAAACTTGCAACTCAGCGATTCAATTTGGGTGATCGGTGACGCGGCCAGTTACCCCGA
>CAXNFV010000148.1:0-3839 GCA_964201675.1 Ilumatobacteraceae bacterium
CTTCGAGCACAGAGTTGGGATATAAAAATCCGTCTGTGGTTATTAGTTCAACTCGGGGGTGCTCGGGCCAACGCATTAACAACGACTGTAAAATTCGTGCCGAAGTGCTCTTGCCAACCGCCACACTGCCTGCGATACCAATTACATAAGGCATCTTTGGTGCCATCGTGCCGAGAAATGTCGCAGAAACACGATGTAAATTTTGAGTCGCCGCAACATAAAGATTTAACAACCGGGTTAGCGGTAAGTAAACAGTTGCAACCTCGTCGAGATCAATGCGATCGTTGATACCTCGCATCGCTTCGAGTTCTTTTTCGGTCAGCGTCAATGGTGTTTGTGCGCGCAACAGCGACCATTGTTCGCGGTCAAACCGCAAATATCTTTCGACGTCGTTATCGGCGATCATTTAATAAAATCTATATTGTCGTTCGACAATCAAATTCATTTCGCCACACGACGTAAAAACTCAACTAATGGCGGGTTAACCAACTGCGCGTGGGTCAAGTTTGACGCGTGCGCCGCACCTTCGATTGGGATGATCTTGCCCGCACCGACTAGTCCGGCCCGCAATGCTTCGGCTCGCTCCATTGAGATCGCTGTGTCAGCAGTGCCGTGAAAAATAATTGCTGGACATTTAATCTCGCTAAGCCTGTCTGTGATGTCATCACGCTCAAGTAAGCACTTGGCCGTGGCTTTGACTGCTTCACGCGAAAAGTTCTGCCATTTAGCAATCCAATTTGGATTTTCTGCAGGATCAGCAACAATAATGTTTGCGATCACACCCGTTAGATCTGGCACTGGGCCATGTTGCACCCAGGTGTCGACCATCATTCGATAACCAGCCAAAGTTTCTTCGTTGTCGTTATCTGCGGCGGTATCTATTAACACGAGGGCAGTAACGCGCTCAGGTGCTTTTAGAGTTGCGCGCATGGTGAGAAATCCGCCCTGCGACATTCCACCAATTACACATTTTTTGATTCCCAAGTGATCCATTAACCCAAGACAGTCATCGGCAGAATCCCAGTATGTGAAATCTTTTCCGTCCCATTTGGTTTGTCCAAAACCACGTTCGTCCCATGTGACCAGGCGAAACTCTGGCGACAACGCGGCAACTTGCGCGTCAAACATTGTTTGATCCATCAAAAATCCGTGCGCCAAAATAACAACGGGGCCACTACCACCAGAGTCTGTGTAGAAAATTTCTTGATTGTTTATTTTCGCAAATGCCATTTTTCCCCTTGATTGTGTGCTTGCCAAACGCTACATCTAGGGCACCAATGGGCGAAATTCGCCTCGGCTACTTGTTAAAAGGCGAAAACCCCGACACAGCGCCAGCGCCACCAGTCAAAACCTCGGCGCTGGTTTCGGTCACCAAAATCGTATGTTCAAATTGTGCCGTGCGCGTGCCGTCGGCGGTTACGGCCGTCCACTCGTCATCCCACATTTTGTGTTGCCAAGTGCCGAGCGTGATCATCGGCTCGATCGTGAATGTCATTCCGGGACGCATCACAACCGAATTTCGCGAATCAAAATAATGCAACACCTGAATGTCCGAGTGAAACTGTTCACCGATTCCGTGCCCAACAAATGCGCGCACCACGCCCAGCTTGTGCAGTTTCGCGTGGTCTTCAATCGCTCGACCAATGTCACTTAAAGGACGCCCAGGTTTGACTGCTTCAATTCCGAGCCAGATGCATTCTTCGGTCGTTTTGATCAGGGCGCGACTTTCGTCGTCGATCTCACCAACTGCAAAAGTTGCATTCGTATCGCCGTGCACACCACCGATAAAACAAGTCACATCCAAGTTCACGATGTCGCCTTGTTCAAGTTTGCGCGAGTCAGGTATTCCGTGGCAAATCACTTCGTTCACCGAACTGCAAACACTTTTCGGGTAACCCATGTAGTTCAGCGGGCTCGGGTATGCGTCACGCGCGATGCATAACTCGTGCACTAGGGCATCAATCTCATCAGTCGTCACGCCGGGTTTCACTGCTTGCCCTGCCAAGCGCAACACTTCAGCAGCAACCGCACCAGCATGCCGCATGCGTTCAATTATTTCAGGCGACTTAATCGCCGATTCATTCCACCGAATCACTTCACCGCTGTCGGCATACGGTGGGCGAGCGATATTGTTTGGCACACTTCGACGTGGGCTGACTATGCCTGGTTGCACGCGACCTTCGAGTGGTTTATGACAGCGTTTGTATTTGCGTCCACTACCGCACCAGCACGCATCGTTTGCCGCCGGCATCACGCTGGGTTGGGTCACAGTGGTCATTGCAGGGTTGCCAACTTTCTCTTGGTTTGGCTGTTTTGAATTCTACCGCTAGTCAATCTTGCCGAAAGTCAGACGTTCGTCACCCAAAAGTGCTGCGCAGAAACTCAATGGTGGCACTAGTTGCTAGACGATATGGCTCTGTATCGCGATACGCCAGCCCAAAATGGCCACCTGTGATTTCAGTCAATTGTTTCGGCGCGTCAATCAAATCAAAACATCGTCGGTTTGTCGCTAGTTCGCACAACGGCACTTCGTCATCTGTGGCGATCACAAACAGTGTCGGCACTTTCAGGTATTTGGCTGGCAAACGTTGTTCATTGAATTGTGATTCAAGTTTGCGCTGTAATACAAAAACTTGATTCGACCAGTTGCTCGTATATTTTTTGCGCATCCAAGTCGCATAGCTGACTGCAGCATTCCCCTCAACAATTACTGGCCCTTCGCCTTCGTGCAGTCTGCAAAATCGCACCGCTAATTCACGGGTGGGCACGGTTGACAAATCTAGATTCGACCAGTTCGCTCGGAGCAAGTCGAATTTTTCGTCGGACGAATCAAATATGGTGTTGCTATTACCGCAGACGGGTGTGAACGCAATAACTGCTCGCACACGATCATCGAACACGCCAATAAATTGCACGACGAGTGACGAAGCACTTTCACCCCATGCGGCGATTTTCTGGTTATCGATACCAGGCTGCTTTTCAAGAAAAGTTATCGCGTCGCGATAGCCGCGAATTTGCAGCAAGGTGTCAAACCCATATCGCGGCTCACCGTCACTTTCGCCAAAATTACGATGATCAAACACCAACACGGCAAAACCGGCGTGCGCAAAGTCAGCAGCGAAGTCTTCTAACCACGCCGCCAATACAGAAAACCCGTGCGCCATCACGATCGCAGGCGCGTCTACGGTGGCATTAGCGGGCCGGTACAGCCGCCCCCTCAAAGTTGCGCCCTCTGACACGAATTCCACTTGCTCAAAATTCATAGCCATCTTGCTCCGATAAGTTGCGATTGCTAAATATAGCAATACATGAAATTTGTCCTAGTTATACCCTAAGTGTCCAGTATCTCAGCACTGTAATTACAACTTCCTGGTTGTAATTTAAAAATTAATTATAATAATTATTTTTTTGAGCACAGTTATGCATCAAGTTTCTTTCTCCATTTCACTGAACAGAGTTACACATAATCTTTAGATTTTTTGAATTTAATTGAAAACTTCGAAAGGCGTGTTGATGGCAGAGAGTGCAGTTGTCGAGAACCTCACAAGAACGCGCGCGCGTGCTATTCAAGATCGGGTCGACTCGTCTGAGCAGAAAGTTGCCACTCGGCGTCGCTGGCGGATACCCGAACTTGCGATTGGTGTCGTGTTGATGTGCGGTGGCGCTCTTGGTGCAATTTTGTTGTCTCGTTCGGGCGATTCAATGGTTGTTGTCGTTGGTAGCGCCCGCAATCTTGAACGTGGAAGCCAGATCACCGCGCAAGATTTAATTGCATTAGAAGTTCCTTCTTCGTTTGCTGCATCATTTGTTTCAGGCGAAAATGCAAATTCGCTTATCGG
>CAXNFV010000149.1:0-3820 GCA_964201675.1 Ilumatobacteraceae bacterium
GGCGACAAAATATCGCGCGTTCCTGGCGAAGTCTTAAATTCAGGCACGCGAGAAGGCTAGACGCTTTGCCAAGAAAAGTGCTTCATACGGTAAAACGCTTGCCCGCCGCCGTCACCTCTTATAAATGCTTTAAAAAGTGATTAAGGAATTGATGGCTAGCTATCTATCACCTGGTCTGAAAAGATGTCACTTAAGCGGTGCCAAATCGATTTTAAGTGAATCAAAATACGCCAGTCGATTAGGCATTGTCTGCGTAACAGTCGAGGCATTATCCGACGTGATGCGCGCAGATCTGTGCCGAACCGCAAACCAAACTAAGAAACTTTCTGCAAGGTCTTCTCTTGTCGGATTATCACGTGCATAAGTCGAAATAAAGTTGCCTTGATCATTTTTTTGTGCAGTCAGCCAACCCGTCGAAGTCGCATACGGATCATCAAGTGAAGTATGAACGCCCTCGTGGAGAAAAATCTCTTCAAGAAATCCAGACGCAATGTACTCATCACCACGTTCGGTGTGTATCAACAAATTCTTGTTGCCACCACCAAAATCGTAGATTCCTTTATGAATCCAAACAGTTTCCACTGACAGACGTAAGCCCTTAGGCAGACGTCCAATAACGGGTGCGTATTTTTCTGCTTGCAGTTGGGCGGCTGCCGAACTACCAAACTCGGGGTTCACCTGAATCTCGATGGTCAAACCATCGCTGTACTTTGCGTCAAACAAAAATGCGTTGAGCTTAATAAATGCAGCCGGTCGCCGGTCAAACATTGATCGCTCGGCTTGCCCCTTGGCGGTTAAGGTTTGAAAAACAGTTGGATCTGAAGCCGTAATGAGGTCCGCATCAAAAAAACCAGTACCGGAAAACGGCGGGGTTCTTGGCGTGGTAGCCAATACGGGCAGGGGAACAGTAGTTGTCGTTGTTGAAGTGACGGGCGCGGCTACCTTGGTCCAGATTTTTTTCTTACCCGAATTAACACACGTGTATTGAACTCCCTTAACCGTTTTAGTGGAGTTAAGTTTCGAACATTTCGCAGATGCATTAACACCTGCCGTCAGAGGCGCTAACGGGAGAAGTGTAAACGAGAGAGTGATGGCAACTGTTTTAGTGACTTTGAACATACGGAAAGATTGCACTAATTTGCTCAACTAGACAAATTGCAGGGTTCTAAATCGTTACAAAGCGGTTTCGTCGGCTAATTCTTGATCATGTGGAGAGCCTGGCAGCACACGATTGGCATCATAGACACCATCGATTCGCTTGATCATTCGCAATACCGACTGCAAGTGGATCGGGTCGGCGAATTCAAATTCAAAACGCATCTTGGCAACACGATCGGCGCCAGTGTGGGTGGCGCAAGCGACAATATTTACGTGTTCATCTGAAAGCGCATTCGCCACATCGCGCAACAACCGCGATCGGTCAAGGGCGACAACTTCGACAGCGGCAACGAAAACGGCGTCAGAATTATCAGATGACCATTCGACTTCTACTGGACGCGCAGAATCTTGCGTAAAAAGCGATGCGGCATTGGCACAATCTGCTCGATGCACAGTCACACCTCGACCCTTGGTGACAAAACCCATGATCTCATCACCGGGTACCGGCGTGCAACAACGCGACAATCTGACCATCACATCTGGCATGCCTTCGACGTGCACTCCATTTCGCTGTGCCGAAGCCGTACTATTCGAACTCACCGCCGACATCGACAATTGATCGGGTTGAACTCCGTCACGCATTCTCTTAGACATTCGCTCGACGATCGCAACGGCATCGATTCTTTGATCGCCAATGGCGGCAAAAAACGCATCAGCATCTTCAAAATTAAGCAGCGCAACTTCATCGCTGAGAACTTGCGAAGAAAGAACTTTCTGCGCCGGAAGACCCTTTTGTCTCAGCCGCTCAATTAGCTCATCTTTGCCGTTCTCAACCAAATCTTCAAGTCGTTCACGCGATAACCATTGTTTAATTTTGCTCCGAGCCTTAGGCGAAACAACGAACTCAAGCCAATCTTGCGACGGTTCGTTAATTTCTCCCTGTGAGACAAGAATTTCGCAGGTATCGCCCGAAGTGAGTTTGTATTCAAGAGGCACAAGACGACCATTGACTCGTGCCCCCATGCAGCTGTGACCGACCTCAGTGTGCACTGCATATGCAAAATCAACCGGTGTCGAAAACACAGGAAGAGTTATAACTCGGCCTTTCGGCGTGAACACAAAAAGTTCATCTTGTTCGAGATCTGTTTTTAGATTTTCTAAGAACTGACTCGGATCAGAAACTTCGCCTTGCCAATCAATAATTCGGTTCAACCAATCAATATCGCCTTGAGTATTCGAGTCTTTGTAGGCCCAATGCGAAGCGACCCCCCATTCGGCTTGTCGGTGCATATCGCGCGTTCTAATTTGCACTTCGATTGGTTTGCCTCCGGAGCCAACCACTGTTGTGTGCAACGACTGGTATAAGTTAAATTTTGGCATCGCAATGTAGTCTTTGAATCTTCCAACGATTGGTTTCCAGTGACCGTGAATCGCACCTAGTGCCGTGTAACAGTCTTTTTCAGAGTCAACAACGATACGAATCGCCATCAAGTCGTAAATCTCGTCGAAATCCCTGCCTTTTTGCACCATTTTTTCGTAGATGCTCCACAAATGTTTTCCACGTGCAGTCAAGTCGGCATCTATCTTGACTTCAGCGAGCCATTGCTGCACTTGTCCGATGGTTTTTGCAAGATAGACATTGCGTTCAGGTGCTCGCGTCGCAACAAGCTGATCTAGTTCGGCATAGCGCTTCGGGTAAAGCGCCGCAAAAGCAAGATCCTCAAGTTGTTGCTTGACCTCTTGCATGCCAAGTCGATGTGCGAGCGGTGCGTAAATGTCGAGCGTTTCTTGGGCGACGCGTTGTTGCTTCTCGTATGGCACCGCGGCGATCGTGCGCATGTTGTGCAGTCGATCGGCAAGTTTGATCATCAAAACACGTAAATCGCGCGCCATCGCCACGAGCATCTTGCGCATCGTGGCGGCTTGCTGCGCCTCTTTTGAATCAAATTGCAAACGCTCAAGTTTTGTAACTCCGTCAACAATTGTTGCGACTTCGACCCCAAAATTAGATTCGACATCGTCGAGCGTTATCTCTGTGTCTTCAACAGCATCATGCAACAGGGCCGCGACGATCGAGATTTCGTCCAAGCCGATGTCGGCAACAATGCGAGCCACGGCAATCGGGTGGTTGATATATAACTCTCCGCTCGATCTATTTTGTGAGGCATGCGCAGATCGGGCCATCTCGTAAGCGGCATTGATTTGCGATACGGAACCTTTCGGATGGCGCGCTTTATACGCCGTCAACAGGGGCGAAAGTTCTTCTGCGATTGTCGTGTTCTGGCGCCGCCACGGCAGCACCCGAGATGCGGTGCCCATGAGTTAAGCGTACTAGCGGTAACGCAACTGCTTAATGCTGTATTTAGCGACGTTTCTTGCGTGGTCGAGGTGGATGAGTGAGGACGCTCGTCGCTCGAAGCGCGGCCTGAGCAATCAATTCTTCGTTCGTAATTGCGGGTGAATCAGTTGTGGCAGAACTTGAAGACTTGGATGATTTGGCGACAGCCAAACGCGACATGTCGCCGTGACCCATCAATTCTGCCATCGCCGCGCCAACGGCAATCTGTCCTTTAAATGGCCGATACTTCGGTTCGTTTTGCTTTAAAACATCAAGCAATGGCACGGCAATAAAAATTGACGAATAGGTTCCAGCGAGCATTCCAACTAGTAGCGCTACCGCGAATTCTTCAAGGCTCTTGGCGCCAAGCATGAACGAACCAAC
>CAXNFV010000150.1:0-3788 GCA_964201675.1 Ilumatobacteraceae bacterium
TCGCCTCGCCAACCACCGAGTTGAGAGTCAAATTCACACAACGTTTCACGAACATCGCTCACAACTGCCAGCGAGCGATGCTTGATCGCATCAAAGCGAACCGTGTTCACACCGATGAATTTTGTTTGCTCGTTAGCAAAGATCGTCCACGAACCCGTAGTGAAATCTTGCAATCGTGTCCCCAACGCCACCACAACGTCTGCTTGTGCAGCCAAATTATTTGCTGACTCACAACCAGTAACGCCAACTGGCCCAGCATTAAGCGGATGAGAGGCAAGCAGAGATGCCTTGCCAGCGACAGTCTCAACGACCGGAATATTGTGCTTCGTCGCAAAATCTGCCAAATCTTTTTCGGCGAGCGAATAGTGAACTCCGCCGCCGGCAATTATCAAAGGTCGCTTCGCACTCTTTAAAGCATCAACAGCGGTTTTCAATTCAGTTGCGTCGGCTCGAGGTCGAACAATCGTGTGCACAACTTTTTCGAAAAACACCTCTGGGTAATCAAAACTCTCAGCCTGAACGTCTTGCGGTAAGCCAATAAAAGCAGGTCCGCAAGTTGCCGGGTCAAGCATTGTCGAAACCGCGTGCGGCAATGAATGAAGCAACTGTTCTGGCGCGATAATCCTGTCCCAATATCGAACGACTGGCTTAAACGCATCGTTCACAGTGACACTTGGATCAGCGAAATTCTCACCTTGCTGCAAAACCGGGTCTGGTATGCGGTGCACAAAAGTATCACCCGCTAAAAATAAAACGGGCAGACGGTCCACATAAGCAACACCAGCAGCAGTCACCATGTTCAGTGCGCCCGGACCAATTGACGATGACGCCACCATGATCTGTTGACGACGTTTAGCTTTGGCGAACCCAACGGCAGCCAGTGCCATTCCTTGCTCATTTTGCCCACGCCATGTGCGAATATTTTTTCGCTCTTCGTCGAGTGCAACACCGAGACTTGTTACGTTGCCATGACCAAAAATAGCCAACACTCCGGGAAACAATTTTTCTTCGCGACCGTTGATCATTATTTTTTGAGCAACAAGAAATTTTACGAGTGCCTGCGCTGTCGTTAATCGAATTGTCTTCATGGACGAACAATACGCGCCGCGCGCGCTATCGCGCCAGCCACATCCCCATCTTTCGGAAACAGCAGTGCGCGACCGACAACCAATCCCCGAACATTGTGTACTTTCATTGCTCTCTCCCACGATGCATACGTCACATCAGGATCAGGTCCTGGTGTACCACCCAAGATCAAACCAGGCAATGTTGTCGCGGCCATCATTCGCTCAACCTGCGATCCTGCGGGCACTTTCAGCCATGTGTAAGCAGACGATGAGCCAAGACCAGATGCAATTGAAACTGCTCTCAAAAGTTTGTCGTTGTCATCGAGATATTTGGCAGGCCCACCGTTGCCACCGGTGTATGGCAAAGGTTCAACCATGATCGGTAGTTTCAAATCCGCCATCTGTGTAACTGCTTTGGCGCATGCTTCGATCGTTGGTGCAGTACCCGCATCATCGTCGGCAAGGCGCAACAAAACCTTTCCGCCGTCGAGACCACGAGATGCAATTTCTTGCGGCGTGTACGCCGTCATACGATCATCTAGTTCCCATTTGGCGCCCATGATTCCGCCACGATTCATCGTGCCGAAGACCAGTTTGTTATCGAGTACGCCAAGTAGCGCAAGTTCATCTATTACATCAGCGCTGCCCAGCACACCATCAACCTGAGGGTTTTGTAAAGCGATCATTAGGGCATCAAGTAACTTGCGACGATCAGCCATCGCAAATTGGTCATCACCAACACCGAGCATTCCTCTTGCGGTGTGATCAGCCGCAACAATGAAAAGCTGAGAATCTGTGATCAGTTTTCGACGTTTGCGTTTTTTTAACGCCTTTGTCGCCGCATTCGGGCTTTTTAGACGCGCCTCAATCAGACCTAGCCACTGCTCGTCGTGCATTAATACTTATTCAATCGCTGTGTTGCAACTGATTACGCAGCGTGCACACGACCCGACATCAACTCAATAAGTCGCTCGTATGAAAGATCTGCTTTTTCAAATTGCCCAACCGATTGACCACGGTTGAGAATCAAGAAACGATCGCCCACGGGCAATGCATGTTGTGGGTTGTGGGTAATTAAAATCACGCCCAAATTACGCGCTGCAGCCGCACGCACATAACCCAACACAAGATCTGATTGACGAACACCAAGCGCCGAAGTTGGTTCGTCGAGAATCAAAACCCGAGCACCGAAATAAACCGCTCGGGCAATCGCCACGCTTTGGCGCTCGCCACCAGAAAGCGTGCCGACGGGTTGGTCAATGTCACGAACGTCAATACCGAGTTTCGCCATTTCTTCTTTTGCCGTAGCCCGAGCAAACTTCGTGTCAATCAGATTGATCGGCCCGAATCGCTTTGTCGGTTCTAAACCTAAAAAGAAATTGCGCCAAACTGACATCAAAGGAGCCATCGCCAAGTCTTGATACACGGTTGCGATACCCAAAGATCGAGCCTCACGCGGTGAATCAAACGAGACTTCATGACCTTCGAACTTATAAGAACCCGCACTTGGCTTGTGTAGACCCGAAATGATTTTAATAAAAGTTGATTTACCAGCGCCATTATCACCCAACACGCAGGTGACTTCACCAGCATTGACCGTCATCGAGACCTTCTCGAGTGCTTTTACGTTGCCAAAAAACTTGCTGACATTTTCGAGTTCAAGAAGCGATTTCACGTTGCTCATCGTTGTTCATTCGCTTTCTTTCGCACAAAGTTGTTTACGAGTACTGCAACCAGCAAAACCGCGCCCAAAAATATAAAGCGACCGTCTTGATTCCATTGAGCAGCCGGAATACCGTTTTTAGAAACGGCCATGATTAGCGCGCCAAGCGAAGCACCTATGACCGAGCCGTAACCACCAGTCATCAGGTTGCCACCAACCACAGCCGCAATGATGTATTCAAATTCTTGACCATCACCCTGCTGAGCTTGAACCGAATTGAGGCGCATCAAGATCATTGCGCCGACGAAAGCACCCATTAGCGAAGTTGCCATAAATAGTGCAGTCTTTACTTTGTCAGCCGGCACACCGGTCGCTCGTGCGGCGTCTTTGTTGCCACCGACTGCAAATATCCAGTTGCCGTACTTAGTTTTTGTCAAAACGAATGAGCCGACCGCGGTAAAAAACATCCACCAGAAAACCGACATTCGAAACACTCCGTCTGAGAACAAAAGCCTGGTGGCAAGGGCAATTGAACCGACGATCATGCCGATTGTTACGAGTCGCTTGCCGAATTGATCAGCGTTCAAATCTGCCAAAGTTCTCTTTTGATGAGCCGCCTCAACAAGTGTTGACGCAAGCACAAGCGTTGCACTAATCAGCAAAGTAGTAAATAACCCGCCGCGAAATCGTGCCGCACTTGAGTCGGCACGAATTGCAAAAGCCACAATAATAAAACATGCCGTCATCAAAACGCCCAAGTTTACGAACCACCTTGTTGATTGTTTTCCGGCGATTCCTCGCGCACGATAGAGACAAGTTATGGCGCCTGCCCCAGAAACAGTTATCAGCGTTGCTCGCACCGCCTGAACTGTCGTTAACTGAAGCAACGAGATAATGCCGGTCAATGAGACAAGGCAAATAATTGGCAAACGCAAAACAACCAGAGATATTACTTTTGCTCTTAATTCTACGTCTCCGCGCATCACTTTGCGCACAAAGAACCAAAGCGGCAAACCTCCAGCCAAGACAGCAACAACAAGTCGTAGCCAACTCGGGAA
>CAXNFV010000151.1:0-3787 GCA_964201675.1 Ilumatobacteraceae bacterium
CCACGACTGGCTTGAGACAATGGTTGGTCATATATCTGATGAAGATGTGGCGATGGTTGGGCCACTGCTGCTTTTTGAAGATGGCAGAATTCAGAGTGCAGGGCATTCAAATACGCACTCGCTGCATAATTTTTGCGCCGGGTCTTCGAACAAAGACTTCGGACACTTCAGAATGCTTAAATTAGCACGCGAAGTTAGCGGAATAACCGGAGCATGTGCCCTAATCAAGCGTGATGCGTATTTTGAAGTTGGTGGCATGAGTGAGATATTTCCATTGGCGTTCAATGACTGTGACCTTGCATTCAAGTTATTAGAACACGGTTACCGCATAATTTGGACACCCAACGCTCGTCTGTTTCACTTCGAATCAGCCACGCGACCTGCACATGTCAACCCATCTGAAGTTAATTTGATAATGAGTCGCTGGGGCCGCAAAATCAATAACGACGAGTACTGCAAAATTCACTAATCCGATTTTGTGAGCGAGGGGGGACTTGAACCCCCACGTCCTTACGAACACTGGCACCTGAAGCCAGCGCGTCTGCCATTTCGCCACTCGCCCGAATGGACTTATGACGCTAACAGTGATGGGTCGTCAAGGGGCGTAGAATTGGTGCATGTTTGCGCGTGCCTACGCCACTTCAATCAGGCCGATTTCTCTAGGAAGGCAATTGATTGGCTTACTAGATACAGCCAGCGCCAAAGGCTCACTTCCAAGCTCATACGAGATCTGTTTACATAGCGACGATTTGGCCGCATTTGCAGATGTTGAGCAACATTTGGTTCGCGAATTGATTGATGCTGCGACACAACACTGTGAGCAATCCGGATATCAACTTGACGCACAAATTTCGGTAGCTTTGCGGGCCGACGACGCAGTTAAAAGCGGTACATTTCAAATCAAAACCAGTGGAAAATTCGCTGTCAAAAACCCCCCTGTCGAAACTAAACCATCGAAGATTCAAGAGTCGATGGTGCAACCTGAGCCGGCACCGACACTGGCTCCAACACCGCCTACAAAACTGGTGCAAACAATAACGACGCCCAATGAAATTGCTGCTCTCGCTGCATTGATTTTGGCGAGCGGTCAGCGAATTGACTTAACTGAAGACATAGTCAAAATTGGCAGACATCAAAGTTGCACGATCGTCTTTGCCGACAGCAATGTCAGTCGTATGCACGCCCAGCTTCAACGAAGCTCAACTGGCTGGTTGGTAGTTGATCTGGGCAGCACGAATGGGGTAAAAGTAAACGGCACAAAGATCTCAAAGGAAAAATTGCTCACAGATGGAGACGAACTGGCATTCGGTACATCTACCGCGCGGTTTGTAGCCTCATAAAGTGACAATCTTCATTCGCTGGGGCGCACTGAGCGACACCGGAGTTCTGCGTTTACAAAACGAAGACGCGATGCTGGCGCAAGAAGGTCTGTTCGTAGTCGCCGACGGCATGGGCGGGCATAATGCCGGTGAAGTCGCTAGTGCAATGGCTGTTAAATTTCTTCGTGCTGCACAAGCCAACGGCATCGCCGATGCAAAACAACTCAACTCGGTCATCAAAGAGATCAACGAAAAAATTTTTCAAGCCGCAAGTGATCAAACAGATCAAAGAGGAATGGGCACCACGCTTACCGCCCTGGCGATAACTCCGACCGATAAATCCAAATCTGACAATGAATCAAAGTCTGTAACCGTTGCAAACATTGGTGACTCTCGTACTTACCTGTTGAGGGACGGCGAATTGAGACAAGTAAGTGTTGATCACTCTTATGTCCAAGAGTTGGTCAGTGAAGGTTTGATCACTCGCGATGAAGCCCGGACTCATGCCCGACGAAATATTGTCACACGCGCATTGGGCATCGAGCCAACAGTCGGTGTTGACACATGGACACTTCCGCTAATGGTTGGCGATAGATATCTTTTATGTAGTGATGGTTTAGTTGACGAGGTTTCGGACATTGACATTAAAACTTGTTTAAAACTTCATTCTGACCCACAGCAAACTGCTGGTTATCTCGTCGCAATGGCCAACAAAAATGGGGGCCGAGACAACACCACTGTGATAGTCATAGACGTCTTGGATACCGACAAGACAGCAAGCAGCAAGCCGGCCGATTCAACACTTTCAAAACCCGAAACTAGTTCGTCAATTCGTAAACTGATTATCTCGATCGTGGTTGCTGCTGTGGCTGTTGTTACTTCAGTTGTTGCAACTTCTTATGCCCGTGGCGGTTACTTTGTGGCTTACGAAAATGAGACGCCAACAGCACGAGTGTTGATTTATCAAGGTAAAGATTTTCTTTGGTTTAATCCAACTATTGAAGCCGACAGCACGCTCGTACGATCTGATTTGAGTTCGACACAAGACGGTGAAATTGCCGATAAACCGAGTTTTTCTTCGCCATTAGATGCCGCGAAATATGTCAATCAAATTCGCGAAATTGTTGACGGTGGTTAACCCATGAACGAAACAAAACGCGCGATCATTAACGACCGCTATGAAATCGGTCGACGCGTCGGTCGGGGTGGAATGGCTGAAATTTTTCAAGCCAGAGATATTTTGTTAGATCGCTCGGTCGCAATAAAAGTTCTTTTTGCCGAGTTTGCCGTCGACCCCGCGTTTGTTGAGCGATTTCGGCGCGAGGCTCAGTCGGCAGCGGGACTAAATCATCCAAACATTGTCGGCGTTTACGACTGGGGACGGGTTAACAATACTTACTACATTGCGATGGAGTTTGTTGATGGTCGCACACTTGCCGACATAATTCGGCAAAGCAACACATTCACCCCAGTACAAGTCTGCGATGTTATAAGTGAAGTTGCTCTGGCACTTGACTCAGCACATCAAAATGGCGTGATTCATCGCGATGTGAAACCTGGCAATATTCTCATCAGCACGATTGGGCAAGTAAAAGTCGCCGACTTCGGAATCGCTCGCGCACTTGGTGCTGGCATTGAGCAAAACCTCACCCAAACTGGCGCAGTAATGGGTACCGCAACTTATTTTTCGCCAGAACAAGCGCAGGGTGCGCCGACTGACCAACGTAGCGATATTTACTCGCTCGGGATTGTGATGTACGAAATGCTCGCAGGCACTGTGCCGTTTACCGGCGAAAATGCGGTAGCGATTGCATACAAACAAGTGCATGAAGATCCAACGCCTCTTGATCGACTCAATAAATCAATCCCTATAGGTTTGGCTGCGATTGTTACAAAATGTATGGCAAAGTCTCCGGACGAGCGATATTCAACTGCTGGCGAAGTTCGCGACGATCTACGTCGATTTGTTGATGGCCTGCCAGTTTTGGCGTTGACAAATCGCGTTGTCGCGACATCAAACGACTCAGCAACTCACGTACTTCCGATAACGCAGACTGATCCAAATGCAACCACAGTTATCGCCCAACAAGATCAACCAACTTCACAGATCGCCACGACTGCCCCACGAAAACCAGCAACGATGACTCGAACTCGTGCTGCTAATTATCCACCGTATGACGATTTTGCTCCGAAGCGCACTGCTGGCTTTGTGTTCGGGTCTTTTTTTGCGGCAATGGTTTTGCTCGTCGGTGGTTTGTTTCTTTATCAAACAGTTTCAAGTAGTTCTTCAAACGCTTCGATTACTGTGCCTGATGTTCGCAATCTCACCGTCAAAGATGCCAGCGAAAAACTAATAAAGCTTGGCTTCACACCGGTTCCGCTTGCTGAAGCAAAAGATGGCATCGGTAACGACATCGTTTACTCGCAAGACCCAAAGCCGAGTGTTCTGGCTCGAAATGGTGACACGA
>CAXNFV010000152.1:0-3765 GCA_964201675.1 Ilumatobacteraceae bacterium
TCCTGCTTTCTGTGACACTGCATCAATCAATTCTGCTTTAGTCATTATCTAACCTGCTTTCTCAGTTACGGATTACCGTTACGCATATATTTGAACCGATGGAGCCACAAATTGCAAGCATTGTCGCGAATTTGAGAAATTTCTCCCGACGGTCAGGATTTTTAATAATTTTGGAAATATCAAAAATTATTTATCCACAGCAGTCAAAGTTTTGAAGATCATTCGTTGTAAAACTTAACTACGACTCACAAAAACAAATCACGGCATCCTCATAAAACCCATATGAAATAAGGGAAATATGACTTTTAGGTAAACGTAGCTGGACCGAAAAATATTCTGACACGAATTCAAATTAGCAAAATACTTTCAGAAAATATCGTCGACACAAATTCTTTCGAAACCAAATCTTTGTCGAATTTTTGTATCTGAAAAAGAATTTTAAAAAAACTTTTAAAAAAACCGATAATTGCTCGCTCTTTTAGAGATTTTGGGTACGAACCATCCCCCAACGTCGCTACGGCACCGACCACACTTAATTTCGTTGTCAACACAAAAGATACTTTCTGAAAAAACATTGGAGCAGATCGCAGAAATTTTCGCGACTCCCGTTGGTTCAAGAGTCGTGCTCGATACTTCGGTGCTGGTTGCAGACCCAAACTGTTTAAGTTGCTTTCCAAATTGTGCGATCGTCATCCCGTTGACAGTGATCGAAGAACTTGACGGATTAAAAGCTCGAATGGATGACGTTGGAAGATCTGCACGAAGCGCACTTCGATCAATTGAAGAACTCCGTCGCAAAGCGGGTGGCTCGTTAAAAGATCCAACACCAATTAATGGCACAGACACAAGTGGCACCGTGCAGATTGAAGTCAACGGAATTCAACATCATCTATTGATCGAACACGGACTCGACCCGAAAGTGCCCGATAATCGAATCATCGGTGCGGCACTTGGTCAAGCGGCGATTTCTCCGACTTGTATTGTTTCAAATGATGCCGCGCTGAGGATAAAAGCTGCTCATCTTGGGTTAACCGCGCTTGAACATCGACCCGTTGGTGGCGGTCGTAATGAACGACCGATGGGTTGGTCAACTTTTGATACAACGGTTGAAGTCATTGACGGTCTGTATAAAACTGAAGGCATCGAAAAATCCGAGATTGAAAGAGCCGACGGTTTATATGAGAATAATTTTGCGGTTTTACGATGCGGATCTCAATCGGCACTCACCCGTTGCCACGACAACGAACTTCGCCTGATTCAACAATCACCCCCTGAAGCGTGGGGTTTGCGCGCCCGCAACAAAGAGCAACGTTTCGCGCTTGAACTTCTGCTTGACCCACAGATTACGGTCGTCGCACTTGACGGTCGCGCCGGCACCGGAAAAACCGTGCTGGCGATTGCTGCCGGCCTTGAGCAGGTAGTCGAGCAGCACCGTTATGAACGCCTCGCGGTTTATCGACCACTCGTGCCTGTTGGCCGTGCCGATGTTGGCTTTTTGCCCGGGGGTCTTGAAGAAAAGTTGGATCCATGGATGTCGGCGATTCACGATGCAGTCGTCGCGCTAACCGATGACCGCTCGAGCCGAGATGCACACGGGTTAATTGACGACTTGATTGCCCGCGGCCAACTGACTCTTGAGTCGGTGACTTTCTTGCGCGGGCGCAGTTTGCAAGCCCAGATTGTCGTTGTTGACGAGGCACAAAACCTTGAGCCAACGACCCTCAAGACGATCCTGACGCGAATTGGCGACGGCACAAAAGTCGTGTTTACCGGCGATACCAGCCAGATTGATGCACCGTATATGGGTGAGTCGAATAATGCATTGGCCGTGCTGGTGCAAGCGTTCGCCGGCCAAAGTTGCTTCGGCCATATCACTCTTGAGGCCTACGAGCGAAGTGAAGTTGCAAGTCTGGCAGCCGAATTACTCTGAATAATTGCAACCAAGTAATTTGCAACACGTATTTGTCCATCCAAAAAAACTTGAACTGCATCTATAAATAGTCGTACTCTGCCCTTAGTGCTGAAGCCGTGGGTTTTTACCGAGGGTGTCCCGAGTCTTGATCGGGTTGCTGAAAGTTGTGTTACAGCAAAAAGCGTCACAGATAAAACTGTTAGAGCAAACGAAACTCTCAATTGGAAACAGTTCGCAAACTGCAAAGGAAGAATGAGACTTTTCTTTGCTCCACAAGCCGAACGACCGCAGGCTCGACAACGCCGCGAGGCTAAGGCGCAAAGTTTGTGTCGGTTATGTTCAGTGCAGACAACTTGTCTGGAGTTCGCTCGTGAACACCATGAATATGGTTTTTGGGGCGGAGAAAGCGAAGAGAAGCGTCACCTCGCGGGGTTCACAGTTGCCGCACCAATCGGTGTTCGCGCCCGAGGTCTTCAAATACCGTTGGCTGATACTTAACTTCGTTTAGCAACACCGAGTTTGAAGTGGTTGGCGTGTCATGATTGAACTATGCGTTTACGACCAAAATCTCGAACAACAACAGCACCAAAATCAAACCTTCCGCAAAATCCGGATGCGTTTGTGACTGCTTTCATCGAATTGATACAAGGACATCATCTCTCTGCTGCCCTCGAGATGGTCGCGGACGATTGTGAATATGACAATGTGCCGATCACCAAAGTGTTTGGTCGATCCGCAATTGAACAAACTCTTGGAGGGTTTCTGGCCGAATGCAGTTCATATGAGTGGCTAATCCATCATCAAGTTTCAAGTGGTGATTTAGAACACGGCGTTGTAATGAACGAGCGAACTGACCGATTTGAAATAGACGGTCGGTGGGTAGATCTTGATGTCGCCGGTTTATTTGTTATCAGCAATGGCAAGATCGCATTATGGCGAGACTATTTTGATCGCGAAGTTTTTACAAAAGCACTTGCTGCAAAATAGTTCGCTGCACTGCAACACGCATTAGTTACATTGCCACTGATGATTAATGCGTTAGCCAATAAATCGCTCGAAGACATTCGGTTCGCCGTTGTCGACACCGAGACGACTGGTTTGTCCGGCACTGACGACTACGTATTGCAACTAGGCGTTGTGATCTCTCGGTCTGATGGCACAATCGAAGAACAATACGAAACTTTTGTCAGACGAAACTTCTGGAAGCCAGGTCGACTTGGAGCATTCAAAGTTCACGGCATCACGAGGGGCAATCTAAGGCGAGGCATTGCTCCAATTGAAATGCTTGAGCGACTCAATAGTTACCTTGTCAACACGGTATTTGTTGCACACAACGCAAAATTTGACATTGCACTTCTCACTGGCGAAGCAAACCGTGCCAAGACATCAATCAAATTAAACGGCCCGCTCGACACATTGAAACTTTCTCGATCCCTTGACCCCAAGCGCTCGCTTTCTCATCGTCTTGGCGATGTAACTGCGCGCTACAACGTCGTGGTAACTCGCCCACATGACGCTCTTGCTGATGCCTTGGGCACCGCGCTGGTGTTGCCCCATTTGCTCCGAAGTCACAACATCACTACTGCCGAGCAGTTGGCAACCCACTTCGGGGCTTAAATTAACTAGCCACACCGCTTTTTTTATAGCGATCCAAAACATTTTGGGCAGCCTTTTTGCCAAGATTTTGGTATTCAGCAGGTTTAAGAACTTTTACCCCGCCGCCAGCACGCAATAACAGTCGACCAAGCCAATGTTGAGATGTAATTGACATCGTGATATCTACAACATCGATATTTTTGATGCGCTTATTAACACGCGAAATATAGGGGTAAGACTCAACAATCCATCGCGCA
>CAXNFV010000153.1:0-3757 GCA_964201675.1 Ilumatobacteraceae bacterium
CAAAAATATTGATAAAAATACTTTTGACTTTTATATCTGAATTGATCACTTCGAGCGCCGCGGTCATCAGTTCGGCATTTGCGCCACCGCCGATGTCTAAAAAGTTGGCAGCGCTACCACCGACTTGGTTGACGACATCAAGCGTGCTCATTGCCAAACCCGCCCCATTGGCGATGATGCCAACTGTGCCGTCGAGTCCGATGTATTGCAGATTTTTTTCGCGGGCAAGTTTTTCACGCTCGTCAAGTTCTTCGGTTGCACGGTATTCATCCCACTCTGGATGCCGAAATGCCGCGTTATCGTCAAGAGTTACTTTGGCGTCAAGTGCATGCACCTCGCCGTTTGGTTTTAAAATCAGTGGATTGATTTCAGCCAAGTCGCAGTCGCCCTTGGTGAAGCACTCATAAAGTTTGACGAGCATTGCTGCAACGCCATCAACTGCTTTTTGTGAAATTTGTGCGTCGACAACTGCGCGTCGCGCCGTTTCAAGACTCAAGCCCTCAATTGGGTTGATATGTAGTTTGACGATCGCATTCGGGTCGGTGACCGCAACTTGCTCAATCTCGACTCCGCCTTGTGCCGAGAGCATCAATAAGTGTCGCTTGGCAGATCGGTCAAGTGTGAACGATGCGTAATATTCTTCGACAATGTCTGATGCGTGTTCAACCCAAACGCGTTTTACAACGTGGCCTTTGATGTCCATGCCCAGAATGTTGCTCGCGTGCGTGCGAACTTCTTCAGCGTTGTTTGCGAGTTTGATTCCCCCGGCTTTGCCACGTCCGCCGACTTGCACTTGGGCTTTGATTACAACTGGGTATTGCGCCAATTCGGCTTGCTTAACCGCCTCGTCGACAGTTAATGAGACACCACCAACAGACACGGCAATGTCATAGCGCGCGAAATATTGCTTGCCTTGATACTCAAATAAATCCACTTAACTTCCTTTTTATGTTTTGCTCGTGTTACGAAACTTTATTTTTCACGCGCGTCAAGCGCCAACTCTAGCCATTTTGCGATTTCATTGAGCGAAGAGCCTGGCCCGAAAATTTCTCCAACACCCTGTTGTTTAAGCGTGACTATGTCTTCAAGCGGAATAACCCCGCCACCAAAAATTAAAACCTCGCCGAGTTTTCGGGTTCGCAATTCTTCCATCACTCGCGGAAACAAAGTCAAATGTGCCCCTGAAAGTAATGAGAGACCGATTGCATCGGCATCTTCTTGCAGCACTGTTTCGGCGATCTGCTCTGGGGTTTGATGCAAACCGGTGTAAATGACCTCAAATCCGTGATCACGCAGGGCACGGGTGATCGTTTTGGCTCCCCGATCATGACCATCTAGGCCAGGTTTTGCGACTACGACTCGATAATTTCGTTTCACGACTTATTAACCTTACGACATGCGCCGAGTCGAATTCACATCGCCAGTTTCACGAGCGATCATGCCAATTGTTGGCGGTATCGCAGGTTTCGTATTGCTTTTTGGCGTGACCTGGATTTTGGCAAGCACATCAACTAAAAATCGCCAGAACCGACCCCAGACGATTCCACAAACTTTCGAGATTGGACAGGTAACTGATATCGCAAAATCAGTCGACGAGGGTGGTCCAATTTTGTACCCAGATTTGCGCGATGCAACCGGAAAGCGCTCAATTGTGATTGACCACACCGGCGATAACCCGGCAAAGGGCTGGCAGGTTTACTATGCCTACCCAGCAGATCGTACTGAGAGCTGCTTAGTTGAGCATCTTAAAAAATCTCGCAACTTTAAAGACTGCGAAGGTAGAACCATTGCAGTTGAACAATTGAAGCTTCCGCTCGATGTAAGACCAATTGTTGAAAATCTTAAAACATTGTTAATTGATTTGCGCGCGGGCTAGAAAGCTAGCTACTTAATTAGCTACTAGTTTATTTTTTTAAGCGGCGCCCACGCCAAGGCTAAATGTTTGGTGCCGTGCGCAGAGAACGCAATCGCCGCCTCGGCAGATTCGCCTGAACCACGAATACTTACAATCACACCCTCACCAAACGACGGGTGCTCAACATCGTCGCCAACTTTCAAACCAGAGTTTGCTCCAGTCAATGCACCTACCGCATCACCGTCGCGACGATATTTTGGAATCGTCTCTCGTGTCCATTCAATTTTTTGGCCAGTGCTCTGATCTGCCTTTGGTCGAAAACCGCCTCGTCCTTCGTCGGCGCCAGAGTCAATGCTGCCTTCACGTTGTAACAACTCACTTGGTATCTCGTCAAGAAACCGCGATGGCGGGTTGTATTGCTTTGAGCCATACAAGTTGCGACTCCAGGCGTGCGACAAAAATAGTTTTTCTTTGGCGCGGGTGATGCCGACATATGCAAGGCGACGCTCTTCTTCAAGTTCGTTCTGGTCTGTCAATGCGCGACTATGCGGAAATATTCCTTCTTCTAAGCCAACAATGAACACAACAGGAAACTCAAGACCTTTGGCGGCATGCAGCGTCATCAAAGTCACATGATTGTCAGAATCAATTTGATCGGTGTCAGCGACGAGTGCAACTTGTTCTAAAAACTCATCAACTTGTGTGAACTCACTAGCACTACCAATTAATTCAGATAAGTTCTCGTGCCGACCTGCAGATTCAACGGTGTCTTCTGCTTCAAGTTCTTTAAAATATCCACTTGCTTCGAGCGCGTGACGCAATACAGGCCCCGGCCCTTGACCAAGACGTGATTCGAGATCATCGATCAATGCAACAAACGCCGCAATACCTTTTGCGCCAGCACCACCCACACCAGCCTCAGTTGCACGGCGCAACGCCAATGCAAAAGAAACTTGTTGACTTGCGGCAAAAGCATCAATGCGGTCAACTGTTGTGTCGCCAATGCCGCGCTTGGGCACATTTAAAATGCGTTTCAGGCTGACTTCGTCAAGCGGGTTTGCCGCGCAACGAATATATGCGAGCGCATCTTTGACTTCGCGTCGGTCGTAGAACCGCGTGCCACCAATAACTTTGTAGGGCACACCAGACTGCATCAAACTCTCTTCAAGCACACGGCTTTGTGCATTGGTGCGATAAAACACAGCCATCTCACGCCATTGGCGCGCGTCGGACTCATGCATTTGTTTGAGTTGTGAGATCGCCCAATTTGCTTCGTGATATTCATCATCGGCGTAAAACCGCACGACACGGTCGCCTTTGCCGAGTTCTGTCCAGAGTTCTTTAGGTTTACGCTCGGCGTTATTGGTAATAACTGCGTTAGCAGCATCTAAAATTGTTTGCGTACTGCGATAATTTTGTGCCAACACAACAACGGTCACTTCAGGAAACGCCGTTTCAAATTGCAAAATGTTTCTAAAATCGGCACCACGAAAACGGTAAACAGATTGATCAGTGTCGCCGACAACGCACACATTGTGTTGTGCGCTGGCATCGTCAGCAGATGCAAGCTTGAGCACGATTTCATTTTGCGCCATGTTGGTGTCTTGATATTCGTCAATCAAAATATGTTCAAAGCGTTGTTGATATTGCGCCAGAACATCTTTATGCTGCCGAAAGAGTTGCACCGTATTGAACAACAAATCATCAAAGTCCATTGCGCCGGCCTTGACTAGCCGATTTTGATATTCGCGATAAATCTCGGCGTATTTTGTGTCAAAGACATTTTCGGCTTGCGTGGCTGCATCATAGGGCGACATCAATTCGTTTTTCCATAAACTTATGCGCGCCTGCACGCCGCGCGCCGGAAACCTCTTTGCATCAAGCCCCATGTCACGAATCACA
>CAXNFV010000154.1:0-3733 GCA_964201675.1 Ilumatobacteraceae bacterium
GATCTCGCCAATTCTAATCATCGCCATGCATTTTTCGAATTCAATAAGTTCGATCGTCATAAATTCTTCTTCTGGGCCATGTCGATCTGTTTTCGTTTCTTTTAAATCTGTGGCAAGAAAAAGATCAACTGAAGAATTACTGATACCTGGTGCAGCAATGTGCCGACCAAGATTAACCATCGACCCGGCGATCAGCCCAGCCTCTTCTTCTAGTTCGCGACGCGCGGTGAGCTCTGGTGCTTCACCCTCTAGATCGCGCATGCCCGCAGGTATCTCGAGAGTAGTTATGCCTAGTGGTGGTCGGTATTGACGCACAAGCACAACTTTGCGCGAGCCTTTTTCGCCAACTAAGGCGACAACACCAACTGCACCGGGCTAGCGCACAAAGGTTCGCACAAACTCTTCACCATTAGGGTCGGTGAATTTGCCTTGTACAAGCGACCATACAGCCCACTCATGTACCAACTTTTCGCTCTCACAACGAAACTCTTTTTTCATCTATGAGAACAAACAGCGACTCAGCGCGCTACAGATTTTTGAGAATCGTGTGCAACTGCTGCGCCAACTACTGCGCCGACTGGATGCTGTGCAAGATTCGCGAGACGCTGCGTGCGATATTTAAGCGCCGCGCCAATTAACTCACGAAACAACGGGTGCGGACGGTCTGGGCGGCTCTTGAACTCTGGATGTGCCTGAGTGCCTACCCAAAATGGATGATTCTCAAGTTCAACAAACTCAACAAGTGTTTTATCTGGCGAAGTGCCACTGCACAACAGACCTGCTGCTTCAATGCGCGCACGATAGTTCGAATTAAATTCATAACGGTGACGATGGCGCTCACTCACTACTGGTTCACCATAAGCGTTGGCGACTTTACTGCCGGGCGTCAGAACTGCATAGTAAGCACCGAGTCGCATTGTGCCACCTTTGTTTGTCACTTCACGTTGATCGATCATCAAGTCGATAACCGGATGTGGCGTGGCAGCGTTGAACTCGGTCGAATTGGCATCTGCTAGCCCGAGCACATTGCGAGCAAACTCAACTGTCATTACTTGCATACCCAGACACAAACCTAAACACGGCACAGTGTTTTCGCGTGCAAATTCGGCGGCACGAATCTTGCCTTCGATTCCGCGCGGGCCAAACCCACCAGGAATCACGATGCCGTCAAGCGAACTCATCCGTTCGTCGGCCAATAATCCTTCAACATCTTCGGCCTGAATCCAAATGACTTCAATCTGTGCCCCATGATGAAAACCAGCGTGCTTCAGACTCTCAATAACCGAGAGATAAGCGTCGTGAAGATCGACATATTTGCCGATCAAACCAATTCTCACTGGCGAAACCGAAGCTTCGATGCGATTTACAAGGTCACGCCAAGGAGTTAAATCAATCGGAGAATCAATTCGCAACACATCACAGATGACCGTGTCTAACCCCTCGTCGTGAAAGATTAACGGCAACTCGTAAATGTTTTTGACATCAACAGCATTGATCACGGCACGATTGTCAACATCACACTGACTCGAAATTTTGCGCTTCAAAGAATCACTAAGTGGCTCATCGCTTCGACACACAATCACATCTGGTTGAATTCCACGACTGCGAAGTTCGGTGACGCTGTGTTGAGTTGGCTTGGTTTTTTGCTCACCGCTTGGCCCAATAAACGGCACCAAAGTTACGTGCACATAACAGACATTGTCTCGACCAACTTCGTTTCTAAACTGACGAATCGCTTCAAGAAACGGAAGAATCTCTATGTCGCCCACTGTGCCACCGACTTCGGTGATCACAACATCAACTTCATCGCTAACTAATCTTCGAATTCGTCGCTTGATCTCATCAGTCACGTGCGGAATCACTTGCACTGTTCGCCCGAGATAATCTCCGCGTCGCTCGGCGGCAAGAACAGATTGATAAATTGACCCCGTCGTCGCATTCGATGCGCGAGTCAACGGTTCATCTATGAAGCGCTCATAGTGTCCGAGATCTAAGTCGGTTTCTCCGCCATCATCGGTAACAAAAACTTCACCATGTTCAAATGGATTCATCGTTCCTGGGTCGACATTGATATACGGATCGAGTTTTTGCATCGTCACGCGCAAGCCACGCATCTTTAAGAGACGACCAAGTGAACTTGCAGTCAAACCTTTGCCTAATCCACTAGCAACACCGCCCGTAACAAAAATGTGCTTTGGCACTTCGGGCTCCCGTCTGTGTTAATTAGTGTGAGAAAACTCACAGTTGGTATGACGGAATTAAAGTATATCGGAAGGCTCAACCCCGAGGGTTCTTCCCGTAGTTGGCGCTTAAAAGATCACGCGCATGTTCATTGGCTGAACCTTCGGCAACACCACCTGACAACATTCTTGCAATTTCGGCGACTCGGTTTTCGCCACTCAAAATTGATGCTTCTGCAAAAGTTTGATTATCTCGCACAGTCTTGGTGACATTTACCTGGGTGGTTGCAGCCGCAGCCACCTGGGCCAAATGGGTAACAACTAAAACCTGATGCCGATGCCCCAAATCTGCCAAGGCAGCAGCAACTGCAACTGCCGCTGTGCCCCCAATGCCGGCATCTACCTCATCAAATACGAGGGTTCCCGGTGCCTGGGTTAAAACGAGTCGCAACGCAAGCATCGTGCGGGCGAGTTCGCCACCAGATGCCACTTTTGTCAACGGAAGCAGTGGCGACCCAGGGTTTGCCGAAAGTAGAACTGAAACTTCGTCGCCCGGATCTTCGCCAACATTAATTGCCAGCGAAGCGTTGACCATCGCCAGAGATTTAAGATGCGATTCGACGGCTGCCGCGAGTTTTGGCGCCGCTTTTCGTCGTTGAGCACCAACGATTTTTTCTGCTTTTGACAACTCTTCAAGGGCCTGTTTGCGCTGAGCATCTAATTGCTCGGCTCTAGCCTCAAAACCTTGCAACTCGGCGAGTCGTTCGGTAACTTGCGAGCCATAGGTGATCACATCTGCCAAAGACTCACCATATTTTCGACGAAGATCGACCAGCAGATGTCGACGCTTGCGAATCTCTTCAAGACGTTGCGGGTTCTCTTCGGTTGACTCGGCTTTTGTTCGCAGATCTGCCACTACATCGTCAAGTTCTTGTTGCAGTGTGCGCAGACGAGTGGCGAGTTCAACGAGCGCATCTCGATGGCCAAGACTCGCCACTGCATGCCCGATGCCGTCTTGCGCACCATCATCTTCGGTTAATGCCGCAACCGCCTGCCAAAGCGCTTCACGGTGCGCGACCGCATCTGCAAGTAGATCTTCGTCACGTTCAAGGGTCTGATCTTCGTTTGGATCTGTCAGACCGGCATTACCAATTTCTTCAACTTGAAACGCCAATAAATCAATCTCTCGCGCGCGAGCGCGTTCATCGCCACCGATCGCCGCCAAGTTTGCGTCGATCTCGGTAAGTCTTGCGCGAGCGTTGCGCAAATCAGTGAGGTCTACTGATGCGAATTGGTCTAGCGCAGATCTCTGCGCCGCCATGCCGAGCAAACTTTGGTGCGCATGCTGACCATGCAAGTCAACGAGCGCCGCACCTTGCTCAGCCAAATTGGTTACAGTTGCCAACCGACCGTTGACATAGGCACGCGAACGACCATCAAGAGGAATGACCCGAGTCAAGACGATCTCAGTGTCACCCTCTATGAAGCGACCTTCAATTCGGGCTTCTTGTGTACCTGGTCGCACAATCGTCGCATCGGCTCGGCCGCCAACA
>CAXNFV010000155.1:0-3732 GCA_964201675.1 Ilumatobacteraceae bacterium
TCTTGAATTTACTTCGAAACCCTGCGGGTCCGCACGATCTCGTAGGTTGCCAAAGCCGCAGCAACAGAAACGTTCAAAGAAGATAACGATCCGAGCATTGGAATATTGGCGAGCAAGTCGCACCGTTCGCGCACGAGTCTTGACAAACCGGGCCCTTCTGCGCCGAGTACGAGGCATACCGAATCTGTAGCCACCGCGCCCAATTCAAAAATACTTTTCTCTGCTGAGTCATCTAATCCGACGACAACAACTCCGGCAGTTTTCATTTCAGACAACGCACTTGGTAAACCGCCAACAACACACATGTTCAAGTATTCAATTGCACCAGCAGATGATTTTGCAACAGTCGGAGTTATGTGGACTGCGCGATGTCGGGGCAAAATGACTGCGTCAACTCCTGCGCCGTCGCAACATCGCAAAATTGCGCCGAGGTTTCCTGGGTCGGTTACACCGTCGATCGCAACCAACATAAGTGGCTTATCGCGCGGCGCGACGAGCAGATCAGCCAACAATGTTTCTTCGAGCGGTGCGGCCTTGGCGAGAACTCCTTGTGGTGCCTCACTGCGCGCTTCCCTTTCGATTTCGCGTCGCGAAACATTTAACACTTGAACTCTCTGGTCGCGTGCAATTTCTAAAATATCATCGATCACCGGGCTACTCTCAATGTCGTTTGCAATCCAGATCTCGTGAACTCTGCGTCGCGAACCTAGTAAAAGTTCTCTCACTGCTTGTCGGCCTTCAATTTGTTCGCCACCCAAGCCGTGCTCTTTATGAATTGGTCGACTGCCACCGCGATCTGATCTATTCGGTCTTCGTGATAAGTCAATTCGTTTTGGACTATTCGGATTACGACCAGTTTTTTTTGAGCCGCTTGATCTATTGCGTTTGTTCGGTCGACTATTTCGATCTTGAGCCATGATTAATAATTAGTCATTCTGCGTCACCACGGCGACCGCCCAACAGGCGATACCTTCGCTGCGACCGAGTGATCCGAGGCCTTCGGCACGACGACCTTTGATCGTTACGGGAGCACCCGAAGCAGCAGTCAATTTCTTTTGCATCTCGTCTCTATGCACCGAGATCTTCGGTCTTTCGCAGACAACGCTGCAATCAACGTTGCCGATTTCAAATTTGTTTTCATTTGCCATTTTGGCGACGCTTGCCAACAGAGTTAACGAGTCGACATTTTTCCATTTTTCATCCGTGTCAGGGAAGTGTTCGCCGATGTTGCCTAGTCCACATGCGCCAAGAATCGCTTCGGCGACCGCATGGGCAATGACATCAGCATCACTATGCCCAACCAGCCCGCGTTCATCGACAAAATGCACGCCCCCCAAAATTAGTTTTCGATCAGTATCTGACACATCAACAAAGCGATGAATATCAAAACCTTGTCCCACTCTAATTTTCGCGGTCATGATTAAATATTTACACTTCGCCGCGCGTAATCGCGCGAGCCCAGTTCAGATCTTCTGGTGTTGTTAATTTGCGATTGAGTGGGTCACCATGAACCACCACGACTCGGCCACCATTGTTTTCAACCAATGTTGCATCGTCGGTGCTTTCTGGGTTCGATGCGTGAGCGTCGCGTAAAACTTTTGCCCGAAATGCTTGAGGAGTCTGTACTGCGACAAGTTGTCTACGATCCGGGGTGGATACAACGATATTGTCATTCGAAATAAACTTAATTGTGTCGGTAACTGGCAACCCTGGCACCGCACCGTCGGCGCCAGCACATACTGCATCGACTACCTCATGAAACAAAAACTCCGAGGCAAACGGTCGGGCCGCATCGTGAACACATATTATTGAGGCTTCTAGAGGAACCGCAGCCAAACCACTGCGCACAGACGCACTTCGCGTCGACCCGCCAACTACTCCTTTTTCATTATGGGCATGAGTTGCTGGCAAAACGACGACTACGCCGTCACTCGCTGCACGAGCAGTTTCAACTGCCCAATCCACAACTCGGCGTTCATTAATTAGCTCAAATTGTTTGGGGCTACCAAACCTGGTGCCCGAACCCGCCGCAACGACGATCGTCCAAATCTTTTCGCCAATTTTTTGGGTTGGCATGGTGTTCACGCTCATTTAGGGTAGTACCGTCATCTAGATATGGCACAACAACTTCTTGGCAACAGCGCGTTTTTTGCAGATACTCCACCAGATGTTCTTGCTGTGATTGCAGCCAGTGGTGAAACAAAAAACTTACAGCGCGGGGATGTGTTGTTCAGTGAGGGCGATACACCAGAATCGATGTACATCGTGTTGTCAGGACGAATCGCAATTGCAATCGGCAACCAACCGATAGATAGTCGAGAGAGCATGCTCGCCTTAATGGAGCGAGGCGACCTGTTTGGCGAACTTGCGCTTCTAGATAATGGCAAACGAAGCGCAATGGCTCGCGCGATTGAACCGTCGTCGTTGTTGCAGATTCCTTATTCGGTAGTTCGTCAACAGTTGCAGTTGAACCCGACGATGTTGTGGGGAGTAACAAAGTTGCTGGCATCACGTTTGCGAATAATGGATGAAGTTCTTTCTGACAGCGTGTTTTTAGATGTAACTGGCCGAACCGCCAAGCGGTTACTCGAACTATCGAGTGGAAAAGACGAATTTGTTCTTCCGATTACACAAGAAGAACTTGCCGGAATGGTTGGCGCCTCTCGTGAAAGAGTAAACAAAGCGATCGCAAGTTTTATTCGTTTGGGCTGGCTCGAACAGCACGACCGTCGGTATCGAATCTTGATGCGCCAAAAACTCGAAATACGCTCTAGCTAATTCGCGAGTCAATTAGCTAGTTGATTAACTAGTTGATTAGCCAAGTGCGTGCGAGCGCGAAAGCGTTTTTTGCGTCTTGTGCGCGATGAGCCGGTCGCGACGCATCGTGGGCAAAACCGTGTTCGGCATCAGAGTAAATTTCAGTTCTCACGCCATGAGTTTGCAATTCGGCAACATCCAATTGAGGTGTGTAGTGGTCTTTGCCGCCAATAATTGCCAAGACGCGGTCAGCATTGCCAGTTTGTAAATAGTGCAGCGGTTCACCTTGTGTCGCGCTGTGCCAGCCGTTTGGGATTGTGATCATTCCGTAGAACGAAACAATTTTTTTGAATCTTTCAGATCGAGCCGATTTAAAGCAATACATTCCACCCATACAAAAACCCATCAGGCCAACAACTGGCATCGCGAGTGCGTCGGCGGCCTCATGTAAATCACGCAAATGATTTTCGTCGCTCAGCGACGGCACTGCTGCAAACCTTGGCTCAATTTCGGGGCCCAAGACGCGACCAGGAAACGGTTCAACAGCACAGACCGCCATCTTCCATTCGCGAGCGAAACGCGCAACTAGGTCGTCGTACAACTCTCGCAAACCAAAAATATCTGGGGCAATGACTAAACCCATCGTCTGATCTTTTATGGTTTTATCAATTTCGCATTGCGTGCCCGAAGGCAAAGTGATTCGCATTACATCATTATGGCTGAAGTTCAAAGTTTTTCTGTAAGTGAGAGTTGCGGTGAGACCACGCGTGCTAGTTACTTGTCAGATAACCTGCTACCGTGGATTTAGGTATTAAAAATAAAATTGCCCTAGTAACTGGAGCGAGTAAAGGTATCGGCAGAGGTATCGCAGTTGGGCTTGCCAATGAAGGTGCGAGGATACTTCTTGTGGCTCGCTCTGCGCCAGAGCTTGAATCTTTACGTCAAGAAATTTCTGTCACCGGTGTTGAACATCAT
>CAXNFV010000156.1:0-3721 GCA_964201675.1 Ilumatobacteraceae bacterium
TGGTTGATGGGTTCACAAGAACTCGAGACTTTGCTGGCATCACAAGGCATCGAATCAACACACTTGCAACACTTTGAGATAACTGCACAAACATTGCTGGGCCGAGTGCAACACACGGTGAGCAATCAGTTACAGGCTGTTAAATCTGAAATTGAAATCACTGATCGTTCGCTAACAGTTCATCGTTGTCATAACTTGGGCCGACAAATCGAAGTGCTTCACGATGCACTGCTGCACGCGTTTAAAGACATTGAAGATCTGCAACCACATGAGATTGTGGTGCTATGCCCAAATATTTCAGCCGCTGCACCATTTCTAGAGGCGACTTTTGCTCGCAGTGTGCAATTGGGTGAAGCCAACAAAAATCGCAATATCAAATTGCCGCTAGTTGTTGCCGACCGGGGTATTCGCCAAGTTAGTGAAGGCTCGGCATTGTTGGCCAGTGTTGTTGATCTGGTGCAGTCGCGCTGCTCAATCGAAGGTGTGCTCGCAGTTGCGACTTCGCCATTGGTGCGCGAAAACCTTGGCGTCAGTTCTGAAGGAGTAGAGCATTGGTATCGCTACATCAAGAATGCTCATGTGCGCTGGGGCTTGACCGTTGAGCACCGTAAACGGAACGGTCTTGATGCACCAGAGTTAAGCGCACACACTTGGCGCGCAGGGTTAGAGCAAATGCTGCTGGGGGCACTAGTCGCTGATGGCACACAAACTTTTGACTCATTAGCAGTTGATGCATTAGATGATGTAGATCTCTCAGACATCGACGAGATCTCAGCTCTGATTCGTGTGTTCGACACCGTGTTGCAACTCTCAGACTTGACAAATCAACGGCAGACAGTCGAACAATGGTGTGATGCGATTGAATCTGCAATCGTTAGCTTGTGCGGTGAAACTTGTGATGATCTTGCGATGCCGCTCAGGCAACTCAGTACGTTGCGTGCATCGGCTGCTGGAAACACCGTTGATGTTGATTACAGCGATGTGGCGGCACAACTCAACGAGATGCTCAATGAAGTTCCGGGTCGTCAGCCGCTACGCACGGGCGCGATCACAGCAACTTCGATGATCCCGTTACGCGGGGTGCCGTTTCGTGTTGTCTGTGTTGTCGGTTTTGATGAAGAGTCATTGTCGTCAAGCGAAGGCGAAGGCGATGACTTGATCGAGCGCCAACGATTGATCGGCGACTCAGATTCTCGACTCGATGTTCGTCGTTCTTTGCTTGATGCGACTCTCGCGGCGCAAGATCGACTGATAATTACCTGTAATGGTCAGAGCATCAAAAATAATCAACGGTTGCCACTAGCGACACCGCTCGCAGAGTTAGTTGACTTTGCTCAACGGCTTGGTGTCGGCCAGCACGCAAACAACAAACATCTCAGTGCAATTGAGATTGAGCATCCGCGTCACACAACGAGCGTGCCTAATTTTTTTGAAGGCCAAGTTCAGTCTGGCGTTGTTTGGTCGCACGACAATGTCGCTCGTCAAGCCGCAATCACATTGGGTGACGCGATAGTTACGACACCTTTGGTTTCAGTTGCATTGCCCGCACCGATAGTGCTCACCCCGGAGTTGTTAGAAAAGACATATGTCGAGCCGTTAGAAATCTATTTGCGTGACACGCTTGACATGTTTGTCTACCGCAAAAACGAGCAAGAGACTCCGGCGACGATTCAGCTAGATATCGATAAAAAAACTGTCGCGCATTTGGCAAAAGAATTATTGCTTCTAACTTTTAATGATGCGTCGCCTGACGCCAGAGACGCGTGGCAAGGCGAAGTTCGTCGGTCTGGGGTTGTGCCACCGTCACCATTTGGCGATGAAGCGTTTCAAGAAATTCACGATCTCGTCGACGCAATGCAATCTGCGCTTGCGGCACACGATATTGATATTTCTGCACTTGTACCTGTTGCCGTAGATATTGAAGTTTCGCCTGGGGTCAAACTCATCGGAAAAATCCCGATGTGCACTCAAGGCCCAGAGATGACCGCGACCGAAATCTGTTATCGAGCAGGGGCTAAAAATTACGAGTACATTCCAGCATTACGCAAACTAGCGATTCGATTGCTGATTGCCCGTGCTGCCGGCATTCAAATCCGTAAGGGTTATGTTCTTGCCCGCCACGAGGAATGGCCTAACAAACCAAAAAACATTGTCCGCGAACGAACTGTTATTTTGGCCGAGTCAATAACGCAAGATCAGGCCAAAGCACGACTCGTAACATTTTGTGAAATGGCTCGCACTGCGTTGGTTTCGCCATGTGCATCTTTTGGCAAAACTGCTGATGTTGAAAAAGGCGACATGCTCTACGAATTTGATTCTTATGTTTCAGGTGACGACTTTAATGATTCAAGTGAGTTCATTGTTTTTGGTGACAACCCAGAGTTCGATGAAATTTTTCATCCAAAAAGCCCAGTGCTCAAGTTTTGGAAGTCGCATCGCGAGATTCTTGGTTTGCCAGAAAATGACCGCCCAAAGGTTTACGTCGTCTCATGAGCACTGGTCAAATAAACATCGAACTAGATCTTGCTAGTCAACCGCTAATCAACGGGATGGTCGCCGAGGCCAGTGCAGGTACGGGCAAAACATATTCGGTTGCGGCAATGTTGGTTCGCGAATTGGCGACCGATGAAAATCTTCGAATTAGTGAAGTGCTGGTGACTACTTTTACTCGCACGGCCGCGGCTGAGTTGCGCGACCGAATTCGCGGCGCGGCAATAAGCGTGCGCGATCAATTGCGACAAAACAAAGCCAACGATGATGACGTAGTGGCCAAGCACTTGATAGATGTCTATAAACACGACATCCCGGCGATGATTCGGCGACTTGATCGAGCATTGGTCGAATTCGACAGTGCGACGATTTCGACAATTCACAGCGTGTGCACCAAAGTTTTACATTTGGCCGGCATCACTCTAAGAAGCGTTGGCGAAGATGACATCACAAGTCAATTGGTCACCGAAGCAGTAAATGACGCAATCATCTCGCGCTCGGCTGTTGGCTTCGAAGTTTCACGCATTGACCCAAACGGCATGGCAGAAGTAGTCGGCAAGTTATTAGCTGATCCATTTACTGAGCCGTGGCTTGACCCGATGCAAAATCCGTTTGATGCTGGTGAGCCAATATCAATCGTAGATCAAAAGTTTTTAGATGAATATCAAACGATGATTCAAGAGTGCAAGACGCGAGTTCAAGACGCGACGATTAATCATCCAAGTTTCAATGATTTACTAAAGCGCGCCCACGATGTGGTTACTGACCAGTCGCGAGCAGCATTGATCGACGATATTCGGCTGCGATTTAAGTTGGCAATTGTTGATGAGGCCCAAGACACCGACAAGTTACAGTGGTCTTTCTTTGATGCATTGTTTTCGCCTGATCAAACACAGCGCGCGCTGATAGCGGTTGGTGACCCAAAACAAGCAATCTATGGATTCAGAGGAGCTGATGTCCGGGCATTTGTAGTTCGCGCAGACCCAGCAAAAAAGCGAACGTTAACAACGAATCATCGCTCAGACAAACCAGTGCTCTCGGCACTGAATGCCGCGCTAGATGATGCACAGTTTGGCGACGGTATCCCATATATCGCGGTTAACGCGAGTGCTAAAAATAGTTCAGCGCGGTTTAATCCAGGTAAATCTGTTGAGTTTGTTGATATCGGTGAAGTCACAAATAAGAATCGACTTGATGTGCCGACGGCCAGGGTGGTTCACGAATTGTTGAC
>CAXNFV010000157.1:0-3718 GCA_964201675.1 Ilumatobacteraceae bacterium
ATGAATGACAAACTTGCCGACCTCAAGGCCCGCAAACTTGCCGCTTTCACTGCTGGCTCACCGCGCTCAATTGAGCGACAACATGAAAAAGGCAAACTTCTCGCCCGAGAGCGTATTGAAATTTTGCTTGACGAAGGCAGTTTCCATGAACTTGATCTTCTTGCCCGACACCGCGCGCAGGCTGCTGGACTCGAAGAACACCCATATACCGATGGTGTGATCACCGGATGGGGAACAATTGATGGTCGAAAAATTTTCGTATTCAGTCAAGACTTCACCGTGTTTGGCGGCGCACTAGGCGAAGTCTTTGCCGAAAAAATTCACAAATTGATGGATCTCGCACTCAAAGTTGGTGCACCGCTTATTGGTCTGAACGATGGTGCCGGTGCGCGCATTCAAGAGGGAGTTGTTTCGCTCGCTAGTTACGGTGGCATCTTCCATCGCAATGTTCAAGCATCGGGTGTAATACCGCAGATCAGTGTTGTGCTCGGACCATGCGCTGGCGGCGCGGTTTACTCACCGGCGATGACCGACTTTATTTTTATGGTGCGCGAAACAAGCCACATGTTTATTACGGGGCCAGATGTCGTAAAAACAGTGACGGGTGAAGATGTAACGCTTGAAGAATTAGGTGGCGCAATGAGTCACGCATCAAAGAGCGGTGTGGCAACTTTTGTTTCGGCCGATGAAAAAGCCTGTCTCGAAGATGTGCGCTATCTTCTTGGTTTTTTGCCGCAAAACAACATGGCCGAAGCGCCATCAATTGCGCCAAGCGACGACCCAATGCGTCAGTGCGATTCGTTGCGCACAATTTTGCCTACGTCTGCGAACCAGCCTTATGACATGAAGAAAGTGATCGCAGAAGTTGTCGATGACGGAGAATTCTTTGAATACTTTCCACACTGGGCAAAAAGCATCGTATGCGGCTTCTCACGCTTGGACGGCAAGACAGTTGGCATTGTCGGCAATCAGCCGATGGTCTTGGCGGGTGTTCTAGACATCGAATCAAGCGAAAAAGCAGCGCGTTTCGTTCGCACATGCGATGCCTTCAATATTCCGTTGGTTACTTTTGTTGATGTACCGGGTTTCTTGCCGGGTGTTGATCAAGAATACGGCGGCATTATTCGCCACGGTGCGAAATTACTCTATGCATATTGTGAAGCGACCGTGCCGCGAATTCAAGTCATCACACGCAAGGCCTATGGCGGCGCGTATGTCGTTATGAATTCAAAATCCATTGGCGCAGATCTGGCATACGCATGGCCAACTGCCGAACTTGCAGTAATGGGGCCGCAGGGTGCAGTAGAAATTGTTTATCGTCGAGAGTTACAGCAGGCGGCAAACCCCGCCGAACGTCGCAAAGAACTCGTTGCCGAATACGGCGCAAAATATGCAAACCCCTATGCCGCTGCCGAACGCGGATATATCGACGATGTGATTGACCCAGCCGAAACACGCAGCAAACTTATTGCCGGATTAAAAATGCTGCAATCAAAACGCGAAGAGTTACCACGCCGCAAACACGGCAACATGCCCTTGTGACAATCCAAAATTCAGTTTCGCCTTCACCATCTGCAGATGAGGCGGTCGCAATTACTACGGCACTTGACTTGTTGTGGCCAAAACCGCAACCGATTTCGGCAGTAACGGTTCAGACATCTTGGCGGTTCAGTGGTCGCTCGTGGACTAATTCGACAATCGCTCGCCGTAACCGACCTAACTAGTCAAATTCAAAATGTCGGCGCCGCTAAAAGATTTGCGGGTTATCGATTTATCAACAGTTTTAGCCGGACCAAATTGCGCAAGATACTTCGCCGACTTTGGCGCGGATGTAATCAAGGTTGAAAAACCTGGCGTTGGCGACAGCCTGCGCGGCATGGCGTGGCGTGATCCGCGTGATGAAACAGGTTTGTGGTGGAAACTTGTCAATCGCAACAAACGAAATATTGCTCTCGATTTAAAACTTGATTATGACCGTGAAGTTTTTCTGAAACTGATCGATGACGCCGATGTTCTAGTTGAAAATTTTAGACCCGGTACTCTCGAGCGACTCGGCGTCGGACCAGATGTTTTGTTACAACGCAACTCAAAACTTGTGATCACTCGCGTTTCAGGTTTTGGCCAAACTGGCCCCTATAAAGACCGACCAGGTTTTGCCTCGATTGCCGAGTCAATGGCTGGTCTGGCTGCAATCAGTGGCGACCCTGACGGTCCGCCAATGTTGCCACCGATTGCATTGACCGATGAAGTAACCGGTGTCGTTGCGGCTTTTGCGACGATGGTCGCACTGCACAGCAAAGTCGGCCAAGTAGTTGATGTCAATCTGCTTGAGACAATGTTTCAAATCATGGGGCCTTTGATTTCGTTGTTTGTCTTGACCGGTGAGCAACAACCCCGACTTGGTTCACAATTGCCGTACACGGTGCCGCGCGGCGTCTATCAGTGCAACGACAAAAAGTGGGTAGGTATCTCAGCAAGTTCAGACACAGTTGCGGCACGAGTTATCGAGGTCTTGGGGTTTACGGGCGACGAAAGGTTTTTGACTTTCTCGAGTCGCGTCAAGAACCGTGCGATACTTCACGATTTGATGACAAAATACTGTGCGAGTCGAGATAGCGCTACTGTTCTGAAAGTTTTTACCGAAGCGCAGGCGGCGATTGGTCCGGTGCTGACAATGGCAGATATCGCAGTTGATCCACACTTTGCGGCGCGCCAAGCAATCAAAGTCGTTGGTACAACACCGATGCAAGGTTTGCTCGCATCGTTGTCGGGCACGCCTGGCGAACTACGGTGGGAAGGTCGCGCGCTAGACGCCGACGGTGAAGAAATTCGAAAAAATCTTTGGAACAAAAAGTAGAAAGCATAATTTTCTGAAAAATTGGTCGCGTGGTGCAAAGGTTCTAGCGCTCACATCTGTCGGAATCATGCTTGTTTCGCTTGACATCAGCATTGTCAATGTCGCATTCGGTTCATTTGTCGTCGAATGGCCCGAAAGTCGTCGAACACTTACTTGGGTTTTTTCGGCTTACAACATTGCCTACGCCGCTGGTTTGTTAACCGCGGGTCGACTCGCCGATGCGTTCGGACGCAAGCGTGCTTTTCTCAGTGGCTTAACGATTTTCATGCTTGGTTCAATTCTCTGCGCTTTCTCGCCGACTGCGATCTTCATGGTCATCGCCAGAATTATTCAGGCAGTTGGCGGGGCAATCCTCACACCGGCATCGCTGGCACTCGTGTTGCCAGAGTTCGCAGTTGAAAAACGCTCAGCAGCAATCGGTATTTGGGGTGCTGTGGGTGGATTGTCAGCAGCCAGTGGTCCGATGATCGGTGGAGTTCTGGTCGACAACTTTGGTTGGCGCTCAATATTTTTAATCAATGTGCCATTTTGTGTATTGGCATTTGCAATCGGCGTGAAATTATTGCGCGAATCGCGCGACGAAACCGCACCGCGAACGGTTGATTATTTCGGCGCGCTAGTTGTGGTGCTCGGCGTTGGGTTACTCACTTTGATGATCGTGCAAAGTGACGAATGGGGATGGGTTTCAAATCGGTCGCTCGTTATTTTTGCGGCGGCCTTTATTTTGCTTGCGACTTTTGCAATCCGATGCAACCGTGTCGCTCACCCAGTGCTTGACTTACGACTATTCAAATTGCCTTTCGTCACCGCAGCAGCAATCGGTGGCTTCGCTTTCTCAATGGGTTTCTTTGCAATGATTTT
>CAXNFV010000158.1:0-3697 GCA_964201675.1 Ilumatobacteraceae bacterium
GTACGCAAACTATGGACAGCGAGGCGATGATTTCGCACGTGAAGTCAAGGCGCTTGTAGCAACCGCCCAGGTAAATCAATGAGCGCAACTGTGTCGGGTTCGGGTCGCACAGCGACATTGACGCAGCGTCGGCGTGATGTGCTCGAAGACCGTGGTGTCACATTGTCAGTTCGAAGTTCATTGGGTGCCCCGAACGCCACCGTATTTTGGATCCTGATTACCGTTCTTAGTCTGATCACTTTTGGTTTAGTGATGGTGTTGTCGTCGTCTTCAATTGTTGCCCTTAATCGCGGAATGTCGCCGTGGAGAATGTTCTTCAAGCAATTGATGTGGTCAAGCGTCGGCGTTCTAGGAATGGTGTTTTTTTATTTCTTTCCCCATTCACTTTTACGAAAATTCGTCTTACCAGGTTTAATTCTTGCTTTCGGTCTGATGACCCTGCCGTTTGCTCCAGGTATCGGCGTGAGCACCAACGGTGCTCGTGCATGGGTTGCGATTGGCCCGGTCGGGTTTCAACCATCAGAGTTTTTGAAATTGGCGCTTTTGGTTTATTGCGCCCATTTACTCAGCAAGCGCCGCAAAGAAATCTCTGATCTGTCGGCGACGATGAAACCGATTTTGCGCGTGTGGATTATTTCGGCTGCATTATGTCTTGTGCAAAAAGATCTAGGTGGTGCAATTATCATCACCTGCATAGTCTTGACCTTGTTATTCATGGCTGGGACACCCCTGCGAATCGTTTTCCCGCTGTCATTGATGTCAATTCTCGTTGGCGGCATATTTACGCTGTCGAGCTCGTCACGACGCAATCGCTGGACTGCATTTATGAACTTAGACGAGACAAAGAGCGGATATGGTTACCAGGTTTGGCAATCAATTCTTGCGATTTCTAATGGTGGCATAACTGGTACTGGCGCTGGCGCGGGCACAGGCAAGTGGGGCTATGTGCCACTAGCGCACAGCGACTTCATTTTCTCGACAATTGCCGAAGAGTTTGGCTTAATTGGAGTGAGCATTGTCATTGGTGGATTTTTGATTTTTACCCTTTTTGGTTTGCAAGCAAGTAAAAGGGCTCCAGACAAATTCACCGCACTAGTCGCTGGGGGTGTGACGATGTGGTTTGCGTTGCAGGCATGTATCAACATCGGCGGGGTAACTGGCTCGATGCCTGTCACGGGACTTACTCTTCCACTTATTTCTTACGGAGGAAGTTCGCTTCTCGTGTGCATGTCTGCAGCAGGCTTGCTACTTAATGTCGCTCGCAATATGGATTGATTGCTGATCACAGGCCAAGATCTTGAAGAAGTCAAACCGTTTATTTGCCGTGATCACGGGTGGTGGCACAAGTGGACATGTGATGCCTGCGTTGGCTATCGCTGAGCTTCTCATTGATTCGGGCTTTTCGCGAGACCAAATTCATTTGGTCGGAACAGTCAATGGGGTTGAGACGAAACTCGTTCCTCCCACGGGAGTCTCGTTGACTCTTCTGGACGTCCGTGGCTTTAGTAGAAAACTCTCGTTAGTTGCATTAAAAACAAATTTACAGACTGTGATTATGTTGAGTCGAGCGATCAGTAATGCGACTGCTCTTTTGCAGAGTTTGAAGCCTGCAGTCGTAATTTCTGTCGGCGGCTATGGCAGTGTTGCTGCTGCTCGTGCCGCCCGCAAATTAAAGATTCCGGTGATCACTGTTTCGTATGATCGTTTGCCAGGGCGTGCAACAAAGTTGCAGGCTCGTCATGCTGCGGCAACGGCTGTGGCATATTTGCCGACCAAGTTACGAAATGCGACTTTGACCGGCGCTCCTGTTCGTCGTGTGATTCGAAACCTAGATCTCGTGGCAACACGCGATGTTGCTCGTGAGCGCCTCGGATTACCAAAGACGGACAAAGTCATCGCAGTCATTGGGGGATCACTTGGATCGGGGTTTCTCAACGCACTGACGCGAGAATTTGTCGAACAACATCATGATCGTCAAGATCTTTCGATCATCCATCTGACTGGTGAAAGATTTTTCAATTCTGATCTTCCCGAATATGAAGATGAGAACGGCATCACATATCTCAGGTTGCCAACGACCGATTCAATGCAAGATATTTATGCTGCGAGTGATCTAGTCATCTCTCGTGCCGGGGCAAGCACAATCGCCGAACTGGCTACGGTTGGGCGAGCCAGCGTTTTGATTCCATGGAAGCAATCTGCAGAGAACCATCAATTTTTTAATGCCAAGTGGCTGGGTGACTCAGGTGGAGCAATAGTTCTAGATGAAGACGCAGTCTCAAAACTAGAGATTTGTGCTGCCGTGATCGCATTGTTAGATAATCGAGAGAAATTGCATGAGATGAATCAGCGTGCGCGCGAAGCCGGCACGTTGCATCGAGACTCTGGGCTAGTGCAACTAATTTCATCTGTCGCCAGCAATAAATCAGATTTCACCGGCACACGCATTTTTCCGCTCGACAAACAATGCAAAATACATATTGTTGGTGTGGGTGGACCTGGAATGTCGGCCATCGCAACCGTGCTTGCCGAGATGGGTCACATTGTTTCGGGTAGCGATATTTACGACACCCAAGTGATTGAAAGACTCAGAAAAGTTGGCGTGAAAATCAACATAGGACACAACGTTGATGTGATCGCAAACTGTGACGCCGTTACGGGCTCACCAGCGATACCAAAGAGCAATATCGAATATCAAAGTGCCATAAATTCGGGTGTTCAAGTTTTGTCAAGAGCAGAGATTCTTTCTTCAATCTGCAGGCAGGCACGCAGCATTGGTGTGGCCGGAACTCACGGCAAAACTACGACATCATCGATGTTGACTGCAATTTTAATTGAGGCCGAATTGAACCCAAGTTATTTAATTGGCGGTGATGTCAATGATTTCGGACGAGGTGCCTCGTGGACAGGTAGTGATTTATTTATTGTTGAAGCCGACGAAAGCGACTCAACACATTTGCAATTGCCGCTTAGCGGAGCGATTCTGACAAATGTTGATATTGACCACCTCGACAATTTTCAAACTTTTGACGCAATCCGCGAAAGCTTCAATGAGTTCATTAGCAAGGTCAACGGACCACGAGTTTTGTGCGTCGATGACCCATTTTGTGCCGAGATCGCCCAGCAACTTGGGGCGACTAGTTATAGCGCCGAGGTAGATGACACAAAGTCTAAAAAATCTGTAACTGCAGATTATGTTGCCAGTGAAATTGGATTCAATAATGGAGCGGCAACGTTCACAGTGTGGCGAAATTTCAGCAATCAAACAGAGCGATTAGGCGTTGTCACCATTCAACTTCGTGGTATTCACAATGTTCGCAATGCACTTGGTGCACTAGTTATGGCGATTCAACTTGGCGCCAGTTTTTCGCAAGCTGTAACGGCTCTCGCGAAGTTCGGTGGAGTTGCGCGACGGTTTGATAATCACGGCACACACCATGGCATTACATATGTCGATGATTACGCTCATTTACCCAATGAAATTTCGGCGGTCTTGGCCGGCGCACGAGACGAATCTGACTCGTGGTCGCGAGTAGTGGCAGTGTTTCAGCCGAATCGTTTCAATCGAATGTCGGTGATTTCGCATCTTTACGCCGATTCATTCAAAGATGCCGATCTCGTAGTTGTCACAGATATCTATGCGTCAGGTACAACTAAAATTGACGGCGTAACAGGCGAGTTGGTCGTAGACGCGATC
>CAXNFV010000159.1:0-3695 GCA_964201675.1 Ilumatobacteraceae bacterium
ATAGCGAAACTTTCCGTAGTCCATGATTCGACATACGGGTGGTTCTGCTAGCGGAGCAACTTCGACAAGGTCTAAATCAACCTTGCGAGATCGCTCAAGTGCATCTTCAATACTGACGACTCCGACTTGTGACCCATCTGCATCGACGAGACGAACCTGTTTGGCTCGAATTCTGTCGTTGTAGCGTGGCTCATTTGTTGGCGGTGCTATGACTGTTCACTGCTTGACAAGCGGCTGTGCCTCCTCTTCGTGTTGGATAAAACTCGAAGTTCAAAATTGAGTTTGCCGACGCACGAGAGTCGAGATACGCGGTGGCGTTGCCACTCGCATCAGCTCGACCCAGACGCACTCATCGGCAAGTTCAAATATTGAACATCGCAAATCTTGGTGGCTAGGTGGGAAACTAGTTTCCACTTTTGCTGTTTGATAAAGGCAATTTGCACTGCCGTTATCGCTGCCATAATGGTAGCGCATATGGATCAGAACCCCACCCCAGAACAAGCACAGGCTTTGGCCGATGCTCGCGCTCGCCTAGCCGAGACACCAGCCAATGTGGTCGTAGCAAACCACGTCGTTGGGCTTTACGAACTTGCGGCGATTCACTTGGGCGCGAATCCGCCACGGCTTGATGATGCAAGATTAGCCATCGATGCATTGGCTGCGATTGTCGACACTCTTGGCGCTCGACTTGGTGATGACCATGCGACTTTCAAAGACGCTCTAGCCAACATTCGCCTGGTTTGGGTCAAATTAACAGGCGAAACCAGTTAGAGAAAACTATCAACGATCTATCTAGCCGAAAACATCGCCGGTTTTGATTCTTGCCCCGTTCATCCAGCCGTCGACAGTAATCACTGACTTACCTTCGGGTTGAACTTTGACCAACGAAATATTGCCGGAGCCAGTCTGTACCTCGCACTCGTGCCGTGAAATAACATTGATCGCGCCGTGAACCTTGCTGGCTACAGGTTCTGAGATAACGCGGGCCTCAACGATTTTTATTCTCTTGCCACCAAAAGTTGTGTACGCCCCGCCGACACGAATCAGGCGATCTATTTGAGCAGCAGCATTAGTCCAATCTATTTGTAACTCGGCGCTAGTTATTTTTTTGGCGTATGACGCCTCGCCACTTTGAGCCACACCATCTTTTAATCCATTTTTGCAAGCATTCACCAATAGCGGAAGCGAAGCATCTAACAATTTTTGGCGCAACGAATTGAGAGTATCTGTCGACGCGATCGGAATTTCAACACGATTGAAAACTTCGCCCTGGTCAAGAGATTCAACCACCCTCATAATGCACACGCCAGTCGTCGCATCGCCGGCAAGAATCGCTCGCTCGACCGGGGCGGCACCACGCCACCTCGGCAGCAACGAAAAATGGACATTGATCATCGGCACAACACTCAACACATCCATTGAAATCAACTCGCCGTAAGCCACGACCACCCCAAGTAAATCTTTTGAAGAATCAACTAACGCGACTGCATCGCTCGCAGACTGAGAAATCTTCAACCCCAATTCTTGAGCGGCGACCTTGACTGGGCATGCACTCGTTTGCTTTCCGCGCCCTCTGCGAACATCGGGCCGGGTAACAACTAGTTCGACGTTAAAACCTGCATCTACGAGTGCCCGAAGTGGTGCAACTGCTATTTCTGGGGTGCCAAAATAGATTATTCGCGATGCGCCGTTAGTCGGCAAATCAGCGAGTGAGGTCACGAAAGCTTTAGGTGAGTCGTTTCGATTTGGCCAGGGTTTTCTTCGCGACGGCGATATTCGGTCAACGCCAACTTTCGTTGCTCTGCTGTCATTCGCTCAAACATCAACACACCTTGAAGATGGTCAATCTCATGTTGAAATAGTCGTGCAAGCAATTCGTCGGCTTCAATTTCAACCGTATTGCCGTCGAGATTAGTACCCCGAACAAGCACAAGTTTCGGGCGCAACATTTCGACCGACAAACCTGGAATCGACAAACACCCTTCGTCATAGACCCACTCACCACTTGATTCAACGATTGTCGGGTTGAGAATGACTTCAGGAGAGTCATCCACATCGTAAACAAAAAGTTGCTTTTGTACACCGATCTGCGGTGCCGCCAAACCGAGACCTGGTGCCTCGTACATCACCTTCAACATTTCGTCGGCGAGTTTGACAAGTTTGCCATCGATGTTTGTGATTTCAGCCGCACAAGTTTTCAGCACCGGGTCGCCGAAAGTTCGAATCTTATAATTCATGGGATTCAGGCTATATCCGTGGGGGGTCAACGTGAATTGTCAGCCGAGATTTTGCGCTCCGTTTGGCACCTGACAACGCCTTGCTCAAAACCTGCCAATTTTCGGCACGCACCAGGCCGTGAGTTGAATCTTTGATCATTGTCTCAACAAACAAAGACTCACTCATTGACTCTAGAAAAGACTTTGTTCCAACGCCGCTGACCTCGGCCAAAGATCCAAACGGCGGAAACTTCAATAATTCTCTTCGAGCTATTTCGCTCGTGTTGTAGAGATCAAAGTCTCCGGTCGACAGCCCAAATAACAACGCATTTTTTGGCGTATGAGTTTGCAACAGTATTCGTGGGATCTTTTTTGATCCGCCGACTAGACGGGCGGCATGCACCACAAGGGTGCCCACGATTTCAGTGCTTCGATATCGCGGCGCAAGCAATTCGGCATCAATATCAAGAAACACAACGGTGTCGGCCGTTTGAACGCGGTGCAATACCGCCTCGGTGCCGACGAATACATTTACTCGTTGATTAACTTGCGTGGTTGCCGAGGTAACTTCGGCAACGGTGCGATTTGCTGCTGCCTGCAACTCTTCTCGCAACCGACTGACGCCTGGTTTTAACAACGCGCAACTGCTTGACCCACATGCTTGACACACGACTGGTCGGGTCGTGTTACAACGCGGACACTCCAGACTTTCTTTATCGCGTTGATTTACAGCGGCATCGCACTTCTCGCATCGAAGAATCGAACGACACTTTGCACATGCAATCAGTCGGGCCCGACCCTTGGTGTTATGAACGCATACAACGCGACGACTCGAATCACGCAGTTCAGCAATAAGTTCAGACGAGATCAATGAGGTACTCCAGCCCTCGTCTTTGTTCCGATCCAAGATTTCGATCTTCGGCCAAGATTTCTGGTTATCGGCAGCCCGAATCTCAAACACACGAGTAGTCGCCCACTTTCTGGCCACCTGCGATGGAAACGGCGTGATTAAACAACATGTCGCTTCAACACTTTGACAACGCTTAATTGCGACATCACGCGCATGCCAAGTTGGGCTGCGCTCTTCTTGCAACAAATCATCATGCTCGTCGATCACAACGATCGTCGAGAACTTGGCGACTGGAGCCCACACGACACTGCGAGTACCCACAACGATGTCGACGCCTCCCATCGCGCTCGCCCAGTCTTGCGGCCATAATGCAACCGAAAAACCGTTGACCTTAAGTGACGACGCCAATAATTGGGCACGGTGTTGGGTTGGTATCACCACAATCACAGGGCCACTACTGGCAAACGCGCTAACTATCGAGGTTGGATTGGCTAAAGGTGAGACCAAAACTAAACCACCGCCCCGATGAATCACTTGATCAGCAACAGAAGATGAATAAGTAATACCACGTGATAAATATCTTGGAGATGGAACCATTGCGATCAAAGTGCTTGGCGCAGAAGTAGAAA
>CAXNFV010000160.1:0-3667 GCA_964201675.1 Ilumatobacteraceae bacterium
TGCGAGAGCGATTCCGAGACCAAAACTTAGGACAGGAAAAAAGTAACGACCACCACCGATCAAATACAACAAAGCGCTGTCTAAAGCATTACCAAAAGGACCAGCCGACTCTATGTAGACCGATAAAACCAGCAAAACACCAAACGCAATTAACCCCAGACCTGCGAATTCGTTTGAACGACCCTCAAACAAACCACCAAACATTGGCGGATGCTCGGACTGATAGCGGTACTTCACCGGATCGTCATCTTTTTCGTGTTCTCGATAGGTGCTCAAATGAGACGTTTGACGCGGTGTTTTTCGCTTTGCACCAGACGACCCAGATTTAGACTGTGAGGTTTTAGCCCGCGAAGACTTAGATTTCGCTGCTTTTGCCACGAAACTACATTACCAATCGAGCATCTATCAATCAGGGACTAACCGGGTCGCTGACTAAAGCTTCGCTTACTTGTGCCTCACTTACTTAGTCTTAGCCTTTTTGCTTTTCTTGCCCCGTTGTAAATTCACTGGCACGACAAACTCCGCTGGTATCCGACCATCAAAGTCGAGATTCTTGTCGGTGATTTCAACGACATCACCGTCTTCGCATAACAACACTTTGCTCGGCGATACACCCATAATTTTGGCCAACTCGGTATTGGCGACCATGTGGCGATACTCACCGTGAATTGGGATAAACCATTCTGGTTCAGTGATATTTAAATACATTTTAAGATCTTCGGCTTGTGCATGACCAGTTGCGTGCACATCGGCGATACCCGAATGCACAACGGTGGCGCCGCGACGCAACAATGCGTCAATGACTTTATTGACATTGTGCTCGTTGCCCGGAATCGCGTGACTTGAGAACACAACTGTGTCGTTCTCTCCTACTTTGACATAACGGCTGTCACCTTTTGCCAACAGCGTCAGCGCCGACATCGCTTCGCCTTGCGACCCCGTCGAGATGATGCAAATCTCCTCATCATCGTATTTACCCAGCGAGTCAGAACTAACCAAACTCTTTTCGGGAATCGTCAAAACTTTCAGATCTCGTGCAAGCCGAATGTTATTGATCATCGATCGACCGAGTGGCACGACAACACGACCAGACTCAATGGCCGCGTCAGCAATTTGTTGCACTCTGTGAATATGGCTCGCAAAACTTGCAGTAATGATCCGCTTGCTTCGATGCTCATTGAACAGTTGTCGCAACACGACACCAACATCTGACTCACTGGGCGCGTGCCCGCGTTCACCAGCATTTGTCGAATCAAGCATCAACAACCGAATACCCTCATTTGAAGAAAGCGAACCCAGTCGTGCAAGATCAGTGCGTCGATCATCAACTGGTGTGAGATCAAGTTTGAAGTCGCCCGAGTGAACAATCACGCCTTGCGAAGTGTGCAAAGCGATTGCGTGAGCATGCGGAACAGAATGCGTTACTGGAATGAACTCGACTTCAAATGGACCTATCTTGACTCGATCGTTGTCATCAACTTCGATGAACTTTGTTTTGTCAGTCAACCGTGCTTCAGAAATTCGATTTCGGGCCAGACCGAGTGTGAGTGCCGAACCGTACAACGGAAACGAAGCATCGCGCAACAAATATTGCAGTGCACCCACGTGATCTTCATGGCCGTGTGTCGCAACACATCCGACTATTCGGTCTTTGTTTTCTAGAAGCCATGTGAAATCTGGGATTATCACATCAATGTCATCGCCATGCTCGGCTTTTGGAAACATCAATCCGCAATCAATTAACAAGATTTTTTTATCTTGCTCAATCGCCATGCAGTTGCGACCGATTTCGCCGAGTCCGCCGAGAAACGAAATCCGAACTGGTTTTGACATTAAGTTTTTCGTTAGCGACTAGCGGCGGCGCGCGCTGCTTGCAGATTGCTTAAAACTTTTGCTGCCCGCTCGGCAAGACCACTCGGCGGCGGCCCCATTGGTAACCTCGCATCGCCAACTGATAATCCAAGATGATTCATCATCGCTTTGCTGGGCAATGGATTTGGATTTTCATCACCAGTTTCAAAGGCAAAACTTTCCAACATTCTCGCGTTCACTGCGCGGGCGCCATGTATGTCTCCGGCGTTCCATTTTTTAAACATCTCTTGGTGATCGACACCTGTCCAATGTGTCGCCACACCGATTACCCCGACTGCACCAATCGCCATCAGCGGCAAAGTCAACCCGTCGTCACCACTGAGAAGTTCAAAACTTTTTGGCATTTGAGTCATCAACATCGCGGTTTCAGCCGGGTTACCACTGGCATCTTTGAGTGCTGCGACATTTTTTACTTCGTTCGCAAGTTTTACAAGTGTCGCAGTTGATATTTTTCGACCAGTGCGCACCGGAATGTCATAGACAACGACAGGCAAGTTCGTTGCGGCACAAACTGCCGTCATATGAGCCAAGATTCCAGATTGCGACGGCCGGTTGTAATAAGGGCCAACAGCAAGCACGCCGGCGATGCCTAATTTCGAAGCCTTTTTTGTCAGGTGAATTGAATGACGAGTGTCGTTGGTGACCGTGCCAGCAATAACGGGGATCGTCACTGCTTCAACGGTCGCCGCAAACAATGCGAGTTTCTCATCATCGGTAAGGGTTGATGCTTCACCAGTTGTGCCACCAACAACTAGCCCGTCGTTGCCATTGTCTTGCAACCACTTCGCGAGACAACGAACGCCGTCTAGATCTAGTTCACCGTTTTTATCAAACGGGGTGACCATTGCTGTGAGTACTTGACCGAATCTTGGCATGGCTAGATGCTAGTCAGTCAAGAACTCATGGCTGTATAGATTTGCGCGCCAGATCAGTGCGCGGCTTCAACCTCTTTACCGATTTCAAACTTGAGGTACTCATCACCAGTGTTCTCCCAGTCTTCGAACTGGATTACACCCATCTCTTCAAAGCGATGACGCAACCAGAAGTCGTTGCGATCGAGTAATCCGAGCTTCTTGCAATTCGGCACAATTTTGGCGAACAACATCTGCTGGAATATCTTGCGAGTTGGGTCGTTGATCAACAACGGAATGACCGATTTAGGATCAACACCCATGTACTGCCAAACTTCTTGTTGCAAGAAGCGGTCACGCATGCGAATACTGGCCTCGTAGGCGAACTCTTGTCGCTCCATGATTTCTGCATCGCTCATTCCGTCATAAACCTCTTTGAGACTCAAAACGCCGAACGCCACATGGCGAGCTTCGTCGCTCATTACATAACGAAGAAGTTTCTTGAGCAACGGCTCTCCGGTTAATTGATGAAGGTAACCAAACGCCGCAAGTGCGAGACCCTCGACCATGATCTGCATTCCGAGATATGTCAAGTCCCAGCGCGAGTCTCTAACGATGTCGTCAAGCAACAATCCAAGGTGAGCATTAATTGGGTATCCACCTTCAAGTTTTTCGTCTAGATAACGCGCGAACACTTCAACATGTCGTGCTTCGTCTACGACCTGAGTACTAGCGTATAACTTTGCGTCGTACCAGGGCACAGTCTCAACGATCTTGGCCGTGCAGATGAGTGCACCCTGCTCGCCGTGAAGAAATTGCGAAAGCATCCACTTGCGACTTTGAATACCGAACTCAAGCCACTCTTTGTCGCCCCATGTTGCGAGTTTTGTATCGGCATACCAACTTGGGTCAACGCCGTTGCCGATCGCGGCCTGATCGGCTGC
>CAXNFV010000161.1:0-3640 GCA_964201675.1 Ilumatobacteraceae bacterium
AACAAATTCGCGAGACTGCAACAAACGCATTTAACTCGCGTTGAAATTATTTGCTTCGTGTGTTTCGTATGTTTCGCTTCCGCGATGAATCTAACGAAACTTTCGGTTTTGATGCAGGTTTTTTTGAAATAGTGTCTGCACCAACAAATAGACGTTTTGTTACCACTAATCCAACTATAAAAACCAAAATAAAGAATAGAGGCAGAACTAATGCTCGCAACACGCCGCCACGAGCATTGCCCAATAGCGAGAACACCCCAGCATTAATCAGCTGGCCATTAGGCAGAAGCGTAAAAACTGGATCTTCAATAACGGGGCAAGGTTTGTCAGACTCGTCAACACCCACGACGGCGTCACCTGCAAAGAGTTTTTTCTTGGCACGAACTTTAGATTCAAGGGTTGAAAATAGTTCACTGCCGCCCGCACCAACCAAGTAAGTAGTGCCGACCTGCAAAAACCTTGTCTCGCGTTCGGTGTATCGAACAGCAATCGCCCCCGCATTGACATATGCACCCAGCGAACCACCGCGCACTTGCACGACTCTAAAAATTGCTGTCGAATCATCGGCTGAGACAAGTTCGCCAAGAAACGTCGCGATTGCCGCACGCGGAGCCACACACCCAACCGGAAGCGTCGTCTGCGTCATCGGATCAATTAATGGGATGCCCTCGTCGATTGCGCTATCACCAATGCCTTGCTCATCAGGAATCGTGTCGTCAACTGGCGGCGTCGCACTAACAACCGTGCCTGCGCCGATGATCGGCACAGCAAGCAGCGCAACCGCAAAAATTATCTTCCGGTAAATTTCGGTTCTCGCTTTTCAGCAAAGGCGCGCATCGCTTCTGCGGTATCACTGGTTGAAAAGTTAATTGTCTGCGCGGCTGCTTCATCATCTAGCGCTTGTTCAAGCGTTAAATTCAAAGAATTGTTCAATAGTTGTTTTGTTTGCGCCAAAGCAACCGGTGGACCAGCTGCAAGTTTGCGCGCCCACTCGTCAACGAACTGATCTATTTCGCCATCAGCCAAAACGCGATTTACCAAACCCATCTCGTAAGCATCAGTCGCCCCGATAATTTCTCCAAGAAAAGCCAGCTCTTTAGCACGATGCAAACCGACTCGACGTGGCAACACCCATGATCCACCAAAGTCAAGCGACAAACCACGTCGAACAAAAATCTCAGAAAATCGCGCGGTCTGTGAAGCCACCACCAAGTCACAGCCAAGGGCTAAATTGCATCCAGCGCCAACGGCAACTCCACGAACTTTGGCAATTGTCGGCTGGGGCAACTTTTGCAGCGCGATACACGCTTCGTTCACCCGACGCATTGCGGCGAGTTGATGAATGTCATTTCGCACAGCAGTTTCACCGCGCGCCGCCGTATCACCGCGACCACTTAGGTCGGCACCCGAACAAAATTCTCCGCCCGCGCCAGTAATCACGACAACACGATCAGCCGAATTGCCAGCGATCTCTCGAAATATCTCGGTTAGACCATCCCACATTGAACGATCTATGGCATTTTTCTTTTTTGGCTGGTTAATCGTCACAGTTACGACAGAATCTTTGCGTGTAACCCCCAGAGTTTCCATTTCATAGACGATACTTGCCATATGGGATTCAACCCGACTCGCAAACGCAACACTCGCCCAATTGACTATTTCATCGTGGCTAGTGCGATGCTCACAATCATCGCGCTCGTGACTTGGGCATTCGCCGGCTGAATGTCAATGTCAATTTGGGATGGTTTGTACGGCGAAGTTGAAGTCCGCCGTGTACAACCCTACGAAGCGCTCAAGGGTTACATATGCCCAGGCTGCAACCAAGATATTTACGAGGGTATGGGGCACTATGTTTGTGTGCCATCCGAAGCACCGGACTTACGCCGACATTGGCACTACGCCTGCTGGGATCGCCGATCGTAATTTTTTAAAATGCGTTGTGCAACACTTCGAGTTGCGTACCTAAAACCGCAACAACATCAAATCGAATTTCGCCGCGCAACTCAGGATGAGCAGTAATGAATTTAGCTGTCGCAATGCGCAACTTTTTCTGTTTCGCCCGTGTTATTGCTTCAAGAGGCGAACCAAAACTTGTTGTGGCACGAGCCTTAACTTCAACGACAGCAATTATCGCGCAAGTAGAACTCGCCAATATTGCGACAATGTCTAGTTCGCCTTCTCGGCACCGCCAATTGCGTGCGACTATCTGATAACCGTTGCTCTCATAAAGTTTCGCGGATAGGTCTTCGGCCCACCGCGCTCTTGCCATACGCGATGCCGCGCGCTGTTCTGGCGTTAAGCGTCGACTGGGGGAAGTTCTTCGATGTTCAGATCTTTGAAACTCATCACCCGCACACGGGGCACGAACCGGCTCTTGCGGTAGAGATCCCATACCCATGCGTCAGACAGCGTCACCTCAAGTAGTGGTCGCACGCCTTCGGCGATGACCTTGACATCAACAGTGTTGGCCAGATAAAACCGGCGATCTGTTTCTACTGCAAATTTAAACAAATTGACGACATCTGAATATTCTTGGGCGAGTTGAAGCTCGCGTTCGGCTTCGAATTGTTCGAGGTCGTCAGTATTCAATGTGTACGCGACGTTTATCGGCCGGCACGAAACTGATTAACAGAAAATTGTTACTGATCTTCGCGAAGTTCACGAACTTTTGCAGACTTGCCCGTTCGCTCACGCAAGTAATTAAGTTTCGCACGACGAACATCGCCACGCTTAACAACTTCGAGTTTCGCAACTGACGGGCTGTGCATCGGGAAAGTTCTTTCAACGCCCACTCCATAACTGAGTTTGCGGACTGTATAAGTCTCAGCGATACCTGATCCGAAGACTGAAATTATATTGCCCTGAAAAATCTGCACGCGCTCTTTGCCGCTTTCAACGACGCGAACATGAACCTTGACTTCATCGCCGGGGCCAATTTTCGGGATATCTGTGCGAAGTGATTGCTTGTCGACGATGTCTGTTGTTTTCATAAGAGTCCTTCAGGATACGGCACGCAGGGGAACTCTTCCAACAGTGTTTTTTCGACATTACTCAAGCCACCACGGCGTTCAATCAGATCTGGACGAGCCCGAACCGTGCGATGCAACGCCTGGGCGCGTCTCCAGCGCTCTATTTTGGCGTGATCGCCGTTACGCAGAACCTCAGGCACTGCCCAACCCCGAAACTCTGCTGGTCTTGTGAAATGAGGCTCTTCCAGCATTCGAGCGGCGCCAAAACTTTCAGTAACTGGCGAAACTTCGTTGCCCATGACACCAGATAAAAGACGCGTTGTTGCTTCGATAACCAGGCAAGCCGCGACTTCACCACCTGCAAGCACAACATCGCCAATTGAGATTTCCGCATCCACCATGTGCTCGACAACGCGATGATCGACGCCTTCGTATCGACCACAGAGCAAACTAAAGCCTCCAGTTTTACTGAGAAGATCGGCATAATCTTGATCAAATTTTTTACCACCAGGCGAAAGCAATAACAAAGGCCGAGGTGGTTGCACTGCTTCAACTGCAGCGAAAATCGGCTCTGGGCGAAACAACATTCCTGCGCCGCCCCCGTAAAGCGCATCATCAACGCGGCGAGACTCATCGCCGTAATCACGCAAGTCGTGACAACGCAAATCAAC
>CAXNFV010000162.1:0-3638 GCA_964201675.1 Ilumatobacteraceae bacterium
AGACTTCTCGCGTTAAGCAATTTCGTCGTGGGCTCGCACAACTTGACGAAGAAGGTGTGGTGCAAGTTTTACGCGATCCCGATGTTGGCGACTCGCACCCGATTTTGGCTGCAGTTGGTGCGTTGCAATTTGAAGTTCTGTCTCACCGATTAGAGCATGAGTTCAACTCACCTACAGAGATAAGTCCACTTTCATATCAGGCGATTCGAGTCACCGACGAAGCAAGCGCCGATCGCTTGCGCCAAATTGGTGGTGTTCGAATTTTGAGACGCGGCGACGGTGCACTAGTTGCTTTATTCGAAAACCGCTACCGCCTGCAACGCCTTGAAGTCGACGAACCAAAGCTCAAACTTGAACACATCTTGGCCGACATCTAATTTCGATAACTCGCCAATGCCCTAATGGTGTCGTCTATCGCGTCTAGAACTTTGGCGAGATGATCGTCTGTTAGCGACAAACTTAGATTCATCATTCCGCGCGCGGCAATGTAGACACCACGTTCGAGTAACCCTAAAAAAACTAGTTCTTGCAATTTGTCATCTCGTTTTGCCACGTCTAGTGGTGTTTTAGGCGCGTGCGCGAGTGCATGCAAAGACATCATCGATCCAAATCCGCTCACTGAAAGTGGCAGGTCATGTTTTGATAACACGGCTGCAACTGATTTACGAAAATCGTCGCCTCGTTCAGTGTGGTCTATAGCGACATCTGCTGTAAAAACTTCACCAAGAACGACACAACCTGCGGTCATAGACGAGATGTTGTTATTGAATGTGCCAGCATGCGAGATTGTTCGATCACGATTGGCTTCAGGGCTTGTATCAAATTGATCTAACAAGTCTGCTCGCCCGCCGAATGCACCGAACGAGAAACCCCCGCCAATATATTTGCCGAAAGTTGTGATGTCAGCTTTGACGCCAAGCAAATCAAACATCCCATGAGCACCGTGTCGCGAAGTCATTACCTCATCAGCGATCACAACAGCGCCAACTTTTTTTGCTGCATTGAAAACACTTTTTGCAAACTCGGCAGATGTTGGCACACAACCACCAGAACCGAGCATTGGCTCAATAACTACCGCTGCGAGCGATTCGGCGTTTTCGGTAATTAGTTTTATCGTTTCAGTTTCATTGTTATATGGAGCAACAACAAACTCATAAGGCGCGTTCCACGGGGCGGCACCGCTGGCAAAATAAAGAATTCCGCCGTGATAACCACCATGAAAAACCATTATCCGCTTACGACCTGTTGCTTGCATCGCTGTGGTGATCGCCATCAGATTTGCTTCTGTGCCTGAGTTTGTGAACCGCACACGATCAAGCGCAAACCGCTCACACATGAGTTTTGCTAAGCGAGATTCGGCAGGGTGAATGCCACCAACACTGACATTGGTTTTCAATACTGCAGTCACAGCGTCAATTACTCGATGTTCGCTGTGACCGAGTAGCCCTGCGGTGTAATCGCCGAGCATGTCTATATATATGTGTCCGTCAAGATCTGTCAAAGTCGAACCTTCGCCAGAAGCAAAAACTAACGGAAACGGCGCGTGCGTCAAAACAGTTCGAGTGTGGCCACCGGGCAAATATTGTCGAGCCTCTGCAAAATACTTACGACTCTCAGGGTTTCTATCAGCAAAGTCACTTCGTGACGTCGTGACGTCTTGAATTGTCATATGCAAACGTTAGTTAACTGAATGCGACTGCACCCAGGCGCGGGCGAGTTCGGCATAGTGACCGTTGCGCGCGAGAAGTTCTTCGTGCGAACCAAACTCGGCAATTTTCGAATCGACAACAACGGCGATGTGATCGGCACGTTGAACGGTTGATAAACGATGCGCGACGACAATAACAGTTCGACCCAACATCAACCGCTCGAGTGCGTGCTCAACTTCGGCTTCAGTGCCAGGGTCAAGATTTGATGTCGCCTCATCGAGCACGAGCACCGCAGGGTCGACCAGTGCGGCACGGGCAAGGGCTACTAACTGACGTTCGCCTGCCGAAAGTCGACTGCCGCGTTCGCGAACCTGCGTGTCAAGACCATCGCTGAATTGCGCGAAGTGTTCGGTTGCGCCGATCGCATCGATTGCTGCTTCAATTTCACCATCGGTGGCATTGGCGCGGGCGATACGCAAGTTGTCGCGGATTGTGCCGTTGAACAAAAACCCTTCTTGAGGCACAACGGCGATGCGCTCGCGAAGTGAGGTCATCGACGCCATCGTCAAATTGACGCCACCGAACTCGACCGTTCCGGTTTGCGGATCATAAAGACGCGCCATGAGTTTGGCCAGCGTCGACTTGCCGGCCCCAGTCGGCCCGACGAGTGCGAGTTTTTCACCAACACCAACTTTGATCGAGACATCGTCAAGTGCCTGATTTTCGGCGCCGGCATAAGTGAACGAGATATTGCTGACCTTGAGTTCACCGGTTCTCGGTAGATCGACCGGCGAATGATGCTCGTCGACTTCGGGTTTGGCATCGAGAATTGCAAAAAGTTTGTTGAGCGCCGCGCCCGCTGACTGCACGGTGTTGTACAACTGCGAAAGTTGCTGCACAGGGTCGAACAAACTCGACAGCAAGAGTACGAAAGCAACAACGGTGCCCAGTGTGACGGTGCCGCGGTGCGCGAACCAACCGCCGATGCCGATCATCAGGGCACTTGCGAGCACCCCAGAAAATTCGACGAGCGCGAAATACCAAGTTGAAACACGCACACTCTTTTCGTGCGCGGCAAACAACGAACGATTTGAAACTTTGAACTTACTTTTGACTTCATCTTCTTGGGCATAAGCCTGAATTACACGCACCGTTGTGATGCCCTCTTGCAAAGCCGAAAGATTCGCACCCACGCGTTCGCGAACCGTCAGATATGCACGGTTCGAATCGCGTTGAAACTTTATGGATGAAATTACAAGTACGGGCATCACAATTAAGGCAACGATTGTCAATTGCCAACTGAGAAACAGCAAAACGACGATTGAAAATACGAGCATCAAAACTGCCGACAAGAACTGCAACAGACCCCACTGCACAAGTTCTGACATTGATTCGATGTCTGCGGTCATGCGAGCAACAAGTACACCGGCTTTGTTGCGATCGAAGAATGCCATTGACTGACGTTGCATCTGGCGAAAAACTGCGAGTCGCAACAATCGCAAGAACGATTCGCCGGTGCGATTGACGAACACGAACAGCATGCGACCGAACACATAAGTCAATGAAACAACCATCAAATACATCACAACCGAGAGATTCAATGCACCCGTGTCGCGAGCCCTGATGCCAGCATCGATGCCGTGACGCACGATGACTGGTGCCGAAAGTGTCGTTGCCGTGGTGACCATGACGCAACCAAAGGCGACATACATTGTTTTGCGAAATGGTGCAGCCATCTTAAAAACACGACCAAGAATCGTTCGGGCTTGAGCACGGCTGAGGCGATCTTCGTCGCTAACGCCACCGGATTGCCACATGTTATTTCACTAACTCTTCTAAAAGATCAGGTGCTGTGTTCTGCATGCTGGCGAGCACTTCTCGGTATCGGGCATTGGTTGCGACAAGATCTTCGTGTTTGCCGATGGCGGCAACTGTCAATTCATCGATGAACACGACTCGTGAGGCAAGGGCAATCGTGCCGGGTCGATG
>CAXNFV010000163.1:0-3599 GCA_964201675.1 Ilumatobacteraceae bacterium
GCAGTTGGTCGAACAGCAGGTGTAGTTGTGCAAGAAGTTCGCAGCCAATTCAAAGACGGCAAAATTATGGCCGGCACAAAGCAACCTGACTACGGCCCAGTTATTGACATCTGCACCGCAGCATCGTTGCGCGAGTTAACAACACCAGCATTGCTTGCAGTTCTCACACCAGTAATCGTCGGCTTCGGCATCGGTTACGCTGCGCTCGGTGCATTTTTGGCTGGCGTTATTTTGACCGGCCAATTGATGGCTAACTACCTCAGCAACGCTGGTGGCGCATGGGACAACGCCAAAAAATACATCGAAGACGGTCATCATGGTGGCAAAGGTTCAGATGCCCACAAAGCAGCTGTAATTGGCGACACCGTTGGCGACCCATTCAAAGACACTGCTGGTCCGGCGCTAAACCCATTGATCAAAGTGATGAACTTGGTCGCACTACTTGTGTTGCCAGCGATCATCAACTTGAAAGACAACGACTTTGCTCGATTGAGCATCGCCGGCGTTTCGCTTGTGATTTTGATTGTCGCGATCATGTTTTCACGACGCAAGTCAGTCAGTCTGGTTGCTGCTTAATTAGCGGTGACTAATTGACAGGCAAACAATGTCAGCCCGCGTTGATTACCTCAGCAATGAGTGGATCAACGCGGTTGCCGAAGGTATCAAACTCAATAACGAGATTGCCGTTGTAGCTCGCGATAACACGATTTCAGTGACGCAAACTATTACGGGCACGCCCCACGGCGATGTTACTTATCATCTTGAATCGCGTGACGGCAAAATAACTTTCGCCAGCGGGCCAGCAACAGTTTCAGATATTGCTTTCACTCAAGACTGGGCAACAGCAGTTGGTGTCGCCACTGGCAAGATCAACGCGCAAGAAGCGTTCATCAGTGGCAAGATTCGTTTCAAAGGTGACCACGAACGAGTCATCGCGACTCAGCCGTTATTTCTAGCCCTTGACCAAGTCTTCTCTGCTGTCAACGCCAACACGAACTTCTAATTCGCGCTTATCTTGCGCCTGCGAAACCCAGTTTTCTAAACGAGGCCGAGGCTACGTACGGCGTCGCGCTCGTCGATCAACTCGGCAACTGACGCATCAATCATCTTGCGGCTGAAATCATTGATCGGCAGACCCTGCACGATGCTGTATTCGCCATTTACACATTGGCACGGAAACGACGAAATCAAACCAGCAGGCACGCCGTAACTGCCATCTGACGGCACGCTCATGCTCACCCAGTCACCCGCTGGTGTGCCCTGCACCCAGTTGCGAACATGATCCATCGCTGCGGTGCCAGCCGAAGCCGCTGACGATAAGCCACGAGCCTTGATAATCGCCGCACCGCGCTTGGCAACAGTCGGTATAAAAGTTTCACGCATCCACGTTTCGTCATTAACTAGAGTCGCAGCATTTTTACCATCAACTTGGCAGTTGTAAAGATCTGGATACTGCGATGCCGAATGATTACCCCAGATCGTCATTTTTTTAATCGCAGTAACTGGCTTGCCAACTCGCTGTGCCAATTGTGCCACCGCACGATTGTGATCGAGGCGTGTCATCGCCGTGAACTGTTTTGGATCAATACCCGAAGCGTTGCTCATAGCGATCAAAGCATTCGTGTTTGCCGGGTTACCGACGACCAAAACTTTGACATTCTTCTTGGCATTTTTTGCAATCGCGACACCTTGTGGTTTGAAAATGCCACCGTTTGCAGTCAATAAATCTGCACGCTCCATGCCATCTTTTCGCGGCATCGCGCCGATCAATAAAGCAATGTCCGTGTCGCCAAAAGCAATATTGGCATCATCAGTTGTGATCACATCAACCAACGGCGCGTAGGCACAATCGTCAAGTTCCATTTTTACGCCATTGAGAGCACCCAGCGCCGGCGTAACTTCAAGTAGTTGCAAAATTACCGGCGTATCTGGCCCGAGCATCTGCCCAGAAGCGATGCGAAATAAAATTCCGTAACCGATTTGTCCGGCGGCGCCTGTAACTGTGATTCGAACTGGTGTTGTCATAGCGACCTAGCCTACGGTAAAAGTTAAGGTCGACCAATTGCTTGCATCATTAAATCAGCATAAACCTTTTGACCTTCAAGACGAATGTGTGTTTGATCGCTATAGAGATATTCAGGGTGGGCAGTTGCCACCGCGTTCCAGTCAAAAACTTTGACATTCTCGTATCGCAAGGGCATCTCGCTTAGCAACAAGTTATTTGCATTCTGTCGCGCTTCGGACGGCACATGCACATTTACAAAAAGCACCAGCGGCACATCTTTGAGTGGCACCATTATTTCGTCAAGTGTTTGTGCATCGACCGTGTTATTTGTGCCGAGATGAATTATCACAACAGAACCTAGGCGATTGACAGATTTCATATAATTCGCAATTTCAAGTGCTTGGCGAAACGGACGACTCTTCAACGCGTCAACAGTGACACCGCGCTCGGTCAAGACATTGGCTGCCCCAAGCATCACCGAGTCGCCGATTGCCAAAATGTCAATCACTTGCCCGTCGAGAGAACCCGGCGCTGCTGGCGCTTGCCCAACAATCGTCGTACCCGAGACCACAACTGGCAAACCAGACGAACCAGATTCGAGTAAATCAACGACATTTGCTTCATTGTCAGAAAGGTTCTGGGTGATTTCATCCACCTGCACTTTTGCAGTTGCCAAACTGACCACACCAAAAACAGGCAGCAACGAGGAAACTGCGATCAACAAAATTTGACGCTGGCGCCTAACCGCATCTTGCCCGTAACGAGGCATTTTAAACTCTCGCCACCAGCGCGAGATCGCGCCATGTCTTACTGGGGTCTCGATTAAGCGAAAACTTAGTTCGGTAAATGCAAGGGCGATTAATACGAGTACAACAAATTCATACGGGGTTAAACCTTTGCCGGCAAACCGACGATAAAACTGAAATACGGGCCAGTGAAATAAATAAAACCCATACGATCGTCGACCCAGCCACACGAATATTGGATTACCCAAAGTGCGCGCAACAATAAACGACGAAGGATGAACTGCCGCTGCGATCAACGCAACACTCGCAAGATCTACGACAAAAAAGCCGCCACGAAATAAAAAGTCATAACCAACTGTGCCTGCATCAGTGCCTTCAATGACTGTCTGAAATTTGAACATCGCCAAAACGATTACTCCGAGGCCGACAAGCCCAAGCAAGTCAAATACACTTCCGTCTGTGCCGACTTTAGAACGTTTCAACAGCCATGGTCGCCACCAGATTGCAAGTGCTGCACCCAGCAACAACCCGCCCGAGCGTGTGAGTGTGCCGAGAAAGAGAAAGTCAATCCTTGAAACAGAGTGACCAAAAAGTGACATGAATTGTTGCGGGGTTTGGTCGATTGTAGAAATCGTGCCCGAGCGATAGGTAATCGCCACATAAATCGCCACTGTCGCCGAAAGCCCAAAGAAAACTAAGCCAACAACCGGCAACTTGCGCCTGCCGAGTCTGGCGACAAGCAACATAACAAGGGGCCAGACAAGATAAAACTGCTCTTCAACAGCGAGCGACCACAAATGACGCAACGGTACAAACTCAAATGATGTGAAGTAACTCGTGCCGTTCCA
>CAXNFV010000164.1:0-3593 GCA_964201675.1 Ilumatobacteraceae bacterium
ATCGCACGAATGGCCGGGATGCCTTCTGCAGTAGCGGGAATCTTGATCATCACATTGTCACGGTTGACCCGCTCATCAAGTTGGCGTGCTGCAACAAGTGTTTGTTCGCCATCGTGAGCCAAACTTGGGTCGACTTCAACACTGACAAAACCATCTAGACCACCTGAAGATTCGTAGAGCGGTGCGAAGACATCTAATGCTCCATGAATATCATGCAATACGAGCTCCCAATAACTGTCAAGCAGGCCCGTATTTGACGAAATCAATGATTTGAACTGCTCGGTGTACTCGTCAGAACCCTGAATTGCTTTTTGAAAAATAGTCGGATTCGATGTCAAGCCCCGGATTCCATTCGCGCGCACCCGATCAAGTTCTCCACTTGTGATGTAACTGCGTTTTAAATTGTCTAACCACGGGCTCTGTCCATATTCTGAAAACAATTGCTTCAGACGATCGCTCATTGCGTCTTGTAGTCCTTGATCAGCGATCTGCTTGCCTGCAGTACTGCTTCTAAGTTGATGCCAAGTTTCTCGAGCGCGATCGCACCGGGCGCACTCGTACCAAACCGATTGATACCAATTGTTTGATCGGCATATCGCTCCCAACCCATAGTCACACCAGCCTCAACCGACAACACCGGAACATCCTTCGGAAAGATTTCACGCTGCTGTTCTTTACTCAGTCGCTCAAAGCGGTCCCAACTCGGCATCGACACAACACGGCATTTTTCACCCGTTTTAGAAAGTTCGCTTGCAGCGTTCACGCACAATCCGACCTCACTGCCAGTACCCACCAGAATGATTGTCGGCTTACCATCGCAGTCGCGCACAACACCGGCACCAGTAGCGACAGCAGAACCATCAGTCACACTCAGCACGGTTTGTCGCGACAAAATCAGCGCCGTAGGGCCATTGTGGTCGACCGCGGCGCACCAGGCCGCTACTGTCTCATTTGGGTCAGCGGGACGAATCACTTGAAGCCCGGGAATTGCACGCAAAGAGGCGAGTTGCTCAACCGGTTGGTGTGTCGGACCATCTTCTCCAACGCCAACAGAATCGTGTGAAAAAATAAAAACGCATCGAGCCCCAGAAATCGCAGCGAGACGAATCGCTGGACGCATATAGTCGGCGAAAACAAAAAATGTTCCTGCAATTGGCAGAACCCCGCCATGCAGTGCCATACCGACGATTGCAGCACCCATTGCATGCTCGCGAATACCAAAATAGATCTGCCGACCATCTGGCGCTTTTGAACTTTGTGCGACCTGCTTCGAGAGTTTCGTGCCAGTGTTGCCTGTTAAATCTGCTGAACCAGAAACCAAGCCTGGTAAAGCAGGAAGCGAAGCATCAAGAACCTTCTGAATAATCTGTCGAGTTGCAAAAGTGGCGGTCTCGTCGTAACTCGGCAACAACGAACTGAACGAAGACGAGTTCGGCGTGCTCCATGCGGCATCCCACAAATAACTTTCGCTCAGCGACGCGATGTCTTTGTTGTAACTCGAAACTAATTCTGTACCGCGTGCTATTGCATTTTCGCGGATTGCCTCAACCAGAACAGCTGGTGCCCAAAATGGCTCGTCAGGAATGCCCATGACTTTCTTGGTCGCAGCAACATGACCAGCGTTAAACGGGTTTCCGTGCGCCTCGTGATTGTCAGTAAAGTCGGGTGACGGAGTACCGATATGCGATTTCAAAATGCACAGTGTTGGTGCACCAAGATTAGAACGTGCCGTAATTAGTGCATCTTCAAGCGCATCCATATCGTCGGCTATCTCACCAAGTTGCATCACGTTCCATCCGTAACTAGAAAATCGTTTGGCGACGTCATCTGAACATGAGAGCGAAGTCGAACCGTCAATGGTGATTCCGTTGTCGTCAAAAATGCAAATCAATCGATCTAGTTTTAGATGGCCCGCAAGAGATGCAGCCTCGTGGCTAATTCCTTCCATAAAGCATCCATCACCCGCCAGAACAAATGTGTGGTGGTCGCAGGCCACCGCACCAAAACGGGCGCGCAAATGTCGTTCGGCAATTGCCATACCGACCGCGTTGGCAAAACCTTGACCGAGCGGACCAGTTGTAACTTCAACGCCGGCAGTGTGTCCGACTTCTGGATGACCGGGAGTTGCAGATTCAAACTGGCGGAACTTTTTTATATCGTCCAGTTCTAATCCGTAACCATTGAGAAACAGCAATGCGTATTGCAATATCGAGGCATGAACATTGCTGAGAATAAAACGATCACGATTTCGCCAGTTTGCATCTTTTGGACTGTGCCGCATTATTCGACTAAAAAGAACGTGTCCGAGTGGGGCGAGAGACATTGCCGTGCCCTGATGGCCGCTCTTGGCAGCCAACGGGGCGTCCATTGCCAAACCCCGGATCACCGAAACTGCATCAGCGTCTTGTTGCTCAGTTAAACGAAAACTCATTGCGCTAAATGTAGTTGGATTAGGCGCTGTTGTCTGAATTTGACCCGATCGCGACTGGGGGCAAAAGCGTCAACGGCACAAGATGCCACGGGGAGGTAGCGATGCGACAGTGTGCAAAAATCTGCGAATAACTTGTTAGAAGCAATTCTCCACGAACAAGCCTGTAAGTGAACTTTCCCGGTTCAACAGTAAACGGGCTGACATTGCGGGCCAGTTGCTCGTCGTCCACAGATGGCCCTGCCCGAAAAATCACTTCTAGTAATGAATTACCTGGCTCATCTGGGCTGCAATATATCAAAACAACAAGATGCGGATCGATCGTCACCGGAACTGGAGTCGGCGCGGCCATCGAAAAGAAGGCGCCAGTTAAATCAATTCGAGTACTCGGACCAGGAGCCTGACGAAGAGCGAAATTCTCTACGAAGAGCGCGGAAATTATCTGCATCGGCTAAACAAAATTTTAGACGTGAAATTAGAAGTGAAATCAAACATAAAATATTTAGACACTGATGCGATGTGCCGATGATTTCAGGCGCACGGTTGCAAGACGCACCTTTGCGAGCTTTACTGAACTGAGCAGCTTGATCAGCCACCAACCTGGATCTAGTTCATACCATCGGTGTGAAAGTCGCGCCGACGTTGGCGCAGCATGATGATTGTTGTGCAGGCCTTCACCCGCAGTCAGCAACGCAAGCCATTGCAGGTTGCCTGCCCCATTGGCATACGGGTGGCGACCAAAATGATGGGCAATCGCGTTTACAGCCGCAGAACCTGCGAGATACGCATTCAGATGCACCGTTGCGGCCAATAATCCAATCAACGGCCCGAAGATAAACACCAAAAGAACTACTCCGAGACCGAGACCAACCAACGCTCGATCAAAAAATAATTTGTCCAAACGAGTTCGTGGAAGGTCTTTTGCGTAACGCTCTATTGTTTGAGGATCGTTTGCAGAAATGCGATATAAAACAACATTTCGCATCTGAACATTCTTCCAACCGAGAAGCACCGGCGAATGTGGATCGCCTTCTTGATCGGTGAACGCATGATGCTTTCGGTGCACTGCCACCCACTGCCGTGGTCGTATGCCAGTCGAAAGCCAAATTGTGAAGCGCGCACAAAAAACTGCAAATGGATGGAGCGTTAAAGCCTTGTGGGCGAG
>CAXNFV010000165.1:0-3561 GCA_964201675.1 Ilumatobacteraceae bacterium
TTACCGATCCTCCGCGATCCGCATCTCGCATCGCAGCGCAAATCGCAAGGCAAAATAATTTAACAATCTCGTTTGACCCGGCATCCTTTCAGATGGTTCAAGAGATGGGAGTTGAACAGTTTTTATCTTGGACAAAGGATTTGAGTATAAATATTTTGTTTCCAAATTACGATGAAGGTCGAGTGCTCACAGGCTTTCATGAACCTGAGGAAATTGTTAGATCGCTGGCAAAAATTTATGATGGGGCCTTAATTATCTTGAAACTTGATGCTGATGGTGCTCTGGTGTTTGACGGTAAAACCTCAACACGCATTCCGCCCGCGACAAACAATCTTGTAGATGCCACTGGCGCTGGTGACTCATTTGCTGGGGCGTTTCTTGCGCACTATTTGGTTGCAAATTCACCCGTTGATGCGGCGATTTATGCGACCAAAGTAGCTGCATGGGTGATTGAACATTTAGGTGCTCGCCCCGCAACAGATGCGCGTCTGCAACAAATCATCAAATCGCGCTAGAGATTAAGGTGAAATAGAACCAGCGGGTTGTTGGTCGCTGGTTTCAAGTTTCAAGGCGCCCATTCGAATTGCAGTTATCTGGTCAGCGACCTTTTTAGCAAGGTCGGGTGTGATTATCTTGGTATCTAGTCTTGTAATCGACGCACCTGGATCGGTCGACAATGAAAACGAATTGATATCGCTCAAAGAAAAAGCATCATTTGCAACCAGATCAATTAGAAAGTCAATTGTTGGCGCAACATTCCAAACTACTGAAGCAAGAACATACTTAGATTGATTTTCAATCTGAGCACCTAAATTACTAATTATCTTGACCTCAGTGTCGCCAACAGCGTCAGTCACCCCCAGGCAAAGTGCATAAATGACGTCAACACCTGATTCAATTTGCGAAAGAGCTGCATCTTCTGCCAAAGACTTATCGAAGTAACTTCCATTGAAAGAAACTTTTACAGTGACATTTGGATTCACGAACCTGGCACCGGCGATAAAAGCATTAGCCGTTCGATTAGCTTGTGCTAGTGGTCTCGCGCCGACAACACCGATTATGTTGGTTTTCGTAGAACCCCCAGCGACCATTCCAGCGAGATACGAATTCTCATTAATACGGTTTTCAAATACGAGTAGATTTGGATCAATCGATGATCCATCTTGACTGAACGCGAAAACCTTATTTGGACAGTTGGCGGCCGATCTGCGTATTGATTCTTCATTACCAAATCCATCGCCGATCACGATCGCCGCGTCTTCTTTCTGGCAAATGTGTGAGAGTACCGCGTCAAACTCTCCGTCGTAACCAATTCTGTCAATAAATGAATATTCAATCTTCCCAGCGTCAGCAGCAGATCTGAGCGCCTCGTCAATAACTCCACTGAATTGCTCCTCTTTCGGAGACGCGAAAACGCCAAAAACTTTTACTTTGTTATTCTTCGTAGTCGAGCGATTCGAACTTGTGCAACTGTTAAAGCAACTAGCAGCCAACACAACTAGCAATAATTTGACCGTACCTTTACTCTTCGTCACTGTTAAGCGGTGCGGCGAGATTTGCGGCGGTTTGGTTCGTTGTCGGTTGGTGGCTTATTTGTGAGCGGCCCAATGTCTTGAATAATTGACTCAATCGTTGGTACCGGCCCAGACACATGATTATCAATTGCTTTACGCATCGCGGCCAAATGTTCGGGTGAAGTACCGCAACAACCACCAATTATCCGCACGCCGGCATTGATCGCCAGATCGGCGTAACGCGACATCAGTTCGGGAGTACCCGAATATCTAATCTCAATACCTTCGAAACGAGGGATACCACAATTGCCTTTAGCAACGATCGGCACACCAGCGGTCGAAGCGGTCGACGCCATCTCAATTGCAGTAACCAAAATATCCGAAGCACCGACTCCGCAATTTGCTCCCATCGCCACTGGTTGAACAGATAGTTCGGCAAAAACAGCAGCGAGACCATCTGGCTTGAGGCCCATCATTGTTCGCCCTGCAGTATCAAAACTGCAAGTTGCAACATACGGCATACCAACATTGATTGCCGCTTGCGCTGCAGCCTGAACTTCTTCGATCGCCGACATAGTTTCAATCCATGCGACGTCTGCGCCACCGTCTTTGAGTCCACGAATTTGTTCTTCGAAAGTGTCAATTGCCTCTTCGGGGGTCAACGCACCAAGTGGATCAAAGAGTTCGCCGGTTGGCCCAACCGAACCGGCCACAACAACTGGCCGTGAGCATGCGTCAGCGACTTGACGGGCAAGTTCTGCCGCTCGTTTGGCAAGTTCATAAGTTCGAGCCTGCGCGTTATGCAATTTCAAACGGTGGCGATTGGCGCCGAATGTATTCGTCAAAATAATGTCAGCCCCGGCATCAACGAATTGCTGATGCAAACCAGTCACGCGCTCAGGGTGCGAATCTAACCAGAACTCTGGCGGCTCGCCAGAAGTTAAACCAAGTGCGAAATAATTAGTGCCGGTGGCACCGTCGGCAAGAACTATTTTGCTTGATGCTAAAAGTTCTGACAGAGATGTTCGCATAACCAATTATGGCAGTAATCGAGAGTCTGTGTGGACTAACCCATCACCGTGCCAGAGGTATTTTGAACTTCACGCAGACGCGAGAATGCCCCGACATTTATCGCTCGTCCAGATCGCGGCCCAATATACGAGATCGGGTCATGGTCGTGATTACGCCCAGATTCTGATGCCTCAATAAGTAGTCGAATGAATGTTGCAGCCATTGGCGCATTTTTAAATTGGTTGCCACTAGTGCCGCATGCCATGAAATATCCATCGATACTTGAGCGATCGTAGATTGGCACCCAATCATCTGTGGCGTCATACAGCGCACCGATGCCCGAGGGTGATACTGGCACACCGAAATCAGGCATACGTCGAGCCAGACGCAACATCATCGTCTCCCAAATTTCGACAGTTGTTCCTTCACGCCAATCATCGGCGTCGTCAATCCAATGCAATTCATCGCACGCTGGCTCGGTACCACCGAGATTTATCGTGCCACCGAGATGAGGTCGAAAGTAAATACCTGTGTCAAGATCGGCAACAACCGGAACATTATCTTCAAGTTTGAAACCATTTGGAGCCGGCGCAACGTAAACCTCTTGACGCAATGGACGATGGCGAATATTCATCTCATCGAGCACTCCTGCGATCTTGTTTATCTTGCTGGCATGAGGCCCGGCGGCATTGACAACAATTGGTGCTTCAATTCGCTCACCCGACGCCAGCGTCACGCCCGAGACTCGCGAGCCATCTTTATTAATCGCAACAACTTCTTCTTTAAAACGAGTCTGTGCTCCGAGAACTTTTGCTGCGTTGATCAAATTGTGTGCAGCCAACATTGGGTCGTCCATAAAACCACTTAGCGGATCATAAAGACCCGACAATTCGCCCACCGCATCATCGCCAAATGCTGGATCATCAATTCTTTTTGGTGGCCAATAACTGTTGGCATCAAGTGCCGGAAATTTTTTGCGAAGTTGATCGGCACTGAGAATTTCGTAAGGAATCTTCAAATCATCCCAAATCAGGCG
>CAXNFV010000166.1:0-3531 GCA_964201675.1 Ilumatobacteraceae bacterium
TCCCCAAACGATGTCGTCGACGAAGTGCCATGCACCCATGTTTTCTGGTTCTTCTTGCACCCACAAAACTTGTTTTGCATTCGGATAGCGCGCGAGAATTTCGTGAAGTTCAGCAATCGGAAATGGATAGAGCTGCTCAATACGAATCACGGCAACAGGCGCATTGCGATTGTTGCGCTCAGCCATAACATCCCAAGCCACTTTGCCAGTGCATAGAACAATTCGAGTAACACTTTCTCTGTTGCCAACTGTGGGATCATCAAGAATCTCTTGAAAGCAACCCGCAGTAAGTTCGGTGACCGACGACCTACTCTCTTTCATTCTGAGCGGTTGCTTTGGGGTCATCACTACAAGCGGCTTTCTGAAATCACGACGCACTTGACGGCGCAGCATATGAAAATATTGTGCGGCGGTCGTCGGATAACAAACTTGAATGTTGTCTTCTGCGCACGATTGCAAAAATCGCTCGAGCCGTGCCGACGAGTGTTCAGGACCCTGACCTTCGTATCCATGCGGAAGCAACATAACCAAACCATTTTGTTGCCCCCACTTATCCTCGGCTGCGACAATGTATTGATCAATCACGATCTGAGCGCCGTTTACAAAGTCTCCAAACTGTGCCTCCCACATCACCAATGCATCAGCATTTGAGTGTGCATACCCGTATTCAAATCCGAGAGCCGCATATTCTGAGAGCAAAGAGTCATAAACCCAAAATCGGGCTCGACCGTTTGGCAAAGTATTGATTGGCACCCAACGCGCTTCATTGTTGTAGTCAACCAGTGTTGAATGGCGCTGACTGAAGGTGCCACGACGTGCATCTTCGCCCATGAGTCGCACCGGTGTCCCCTCGACCACAAGTGACCCAAAGGCCAAAGCCTCTGCAGTCGCCCAATCAACATCATGCTGCGAATTGTAAAGTTGGTTGCGAAGCGCAAACTGTCTTACGAGTTTTGGATGCGCAGTAAAGTCCGACGGGTAAGCCGATAAGTGATTAAATATTCCATCAAGAATTGAACGCTCAACGCCAGTCTCGACGTGCGGAACAACGCCAAATGGCGTCGGCGGTGGCGGCACTTTTATTGGAGCCGGCTTGGCGGCACGAGTCGCATCAAGCGCTCCTTGTAATTTTTCTTGATAGTCAGAAAGTGCTCGCTCCGCCTCGTCAAGGGTGATGTCTCCGCGCTTCACAAGAGTCTCGACATAAAGTTTGCGCACGCTTCGGCGTTCGGCTATCGCCTTATACATCAGCGGTTGTGTGTAACTCGGATCGTCACCCTCGTTATGCCCATGTCGGCGATAGCAAATCATGTCGATTACAACGTCTTTATGAAAGCGTTGGCGGTATTCAAAAGCCAAGTGTGCGACTCGCACACAAGCTTCTGGGTCATCGCCATTGACATGAAAGATCGGTGCTTGAACCGTCTTGGCAACATCACTCGGGTACTTCGACGAACGCGCATATTGAGGTGATGTAGTAAAACCAATTTGGTTATTGACGATGATGTGAACCGTTCCACCGACGCGATATCCGCTGGTATCGCTCATCGCAAACGCCTCCGCGACGATTCCTTGTCCCGCAAATGCTGCGTCACCGTGCAATAAAACTGGCAGCACACTATATGAAAGTGGAGGATCAATTCTGTCTTGAGCAGATCGAGCCATGCCCAGCACAATTGGTCCGACGGTTTCTAAATGGCTCGGATTTGCAGACAACTCAATCGGCAACGAACATCCTTTAGACGAAGTAAAAACACCGATGCTTCCGAGATGATACTTGACGTCGCCAGATCCTTGTACTGAAGTTGGATCGATGTGATCTTCAAACTCCTCGAAAATTTCTTCTAGATCTTTGCCCATAATGTTGGCCAACACGTTGAGACGGCCACGATGCATTGCACCAATCACCGCCGAATGCATTTTGTTATCTGCCGATGATGAAAGAATCACATCAAGCATTGGGATCAACGATTCTGCACCTTCAAGCCCGAATCGTTTTGTGCCGACATATTTAGTTGCCAAAAACCGCTCAAATGCCTCAGCCGCATTGAGTCGCTCGAGCACGCGACGCTGATCAACATCAAAATCGCCCACGCCGTGACCTTCAAATCGCTCTTGAATCCAACGCTGTTCTTCAGTCGAGTGAATATGCATGTATTCAACGCCGATAGTGCGACAATATGCATCACGTAAAACGCCAAGCAACTCGCCCAAAGTTGAGCGGCTTACTCCGCCGACGCCGCCTGTTAAAAACTCTCGATCTAGATCCCAAAGTGTCAGACCGTATGTTGCGGGGTCAAGTTCACGTGGCATTTCGGGCGCCCGCCAATGCAACGGATCAAGGTCGGCAATCAAGTGACCACGCACGCGATGCACCCGAATCAGCGTCGCAATTTGCATTTGCTTTTCGAGCAACGCATCTTCACTGTCGAGCGAATTTGAGTCTTCACGCCATTGGACAGATTGATATGGCACACCCAAACTGCTGAACACATCGGCGTAAAAGTTATGTTCACCGATTAACAGTTCATGAACGTACTTCAAGAACATTCCACTCTCAGCACCTTGAATAATTCGGTGGTCATAAGTACTCGTGATTGTTACAACTTTTGACACACCAAGTCGCCCGAGCGTGCGCTGGTCGCTGCCCTGAAATTCTGCCGGATAGTCAATTGAACCGACACCAACTATGACGCCTTGCCCGACCATTAACCTCGGCACGGATTGTTGCGTTCCGATGGTGCCTGGGTTTGTCAGGCTTATGTTCGCACCTTTGAAATCTTCGAGCGTCAATTTGTTGGCGCGAACTTTGCGAATGACATCTTCGTATGCGAGCAAAAATCCAGCAAAATCAAGCGTGTCGGCGTTGCGCAAAACCGGCACGACCAAACTTCGTTGCCCATTGCCCTTGTCGACATCAACGGCCAAACCCATATTGACATGATTGAACTTCTGGATTTGTGGTTTACCTTGGTCATCAACAGAAAAAGCGTGTTTCAAATTCGGTACAGAATCGGCAATCGCTCGCACTATTGCATAACCGATCAAATGCGTAAAACTAATTTTGCTTTCACCACTGCGACCGCGATAGCCGTTGATTACTTTGCGGTTGACCTCAAGCAGTTTCGCCGGCACTTGGCGCACACTCGTTGCGGTCGGCACCTCAAGGCTTGCCTGCATATTTGCAGCGATTACCGCAGAAACACCTCGCAAAGGTTCGGGTGCTACGACTTCAAGCGGCAATTGAATTGCTTGGGTTTTCGGCTCGAGATTTTGTGCAATAACGGGCTTCGTGGTGGCAACAGTTTTTTCAGTTTGAACAACTTTTTGTAATGACTTCTCTTGGGGTTTCGCCTCTGCTTGAGAGTCGAGAATTAAATTTTCGAGAACCGGCCGAAATAACTCACCAGTGGGGTCGGCTTTCGCCGAGCCCACTGGTTTGTAGTCACTAAAAAAATCTCTCCACGCCAAAGACAGAGTTTCAGGCTCGTCGCGATAGCGCTCGTACATCTCCTCGACTAGCCAGGAGTT
>CAXNFV010000167.1:0-3519 GCA_964201675.1 Ilumatobacteraceae bacterium
CAGGGCATGATCTTGAATTGTTAAGTCGCGCGTGTCTTACCCGCAAGTAGAGCCGCAACCGAATTTTCCGCTACAAGAGTCACGAACTTTAGAATTCTGGAAACAAGACGGAACATTTGAAGCCTCGGTTGAGTCGCGCGATGCAGGCAACAAAGGCGAAAACGAATTTGTTTTTTATGATGGTCCGCCTTTTGCAAACGGATTACCGCACTATGGACATTTGCTAACAGGTTTCGTCAAAGACGCGGTACCCAGATATCGGACGATGCGAGGGCAGCGCGTCGAGCGTCGCTTTGGTTGGGATTGCCACGGGCTACCGGCCGAGGCCGAAGCCGAGCGCCAACTAAAAATTTCAGGGCGACAAGCGATCACAGATTTCGGTATCGACAAGTTCAATGAATACTGTCGAAGTTCGGTTTTGCAGTACACAAGTGATTGGGAGCGATATGTAACTCGCCAAGCACGCTGGGTTGATTTTGAAGATGACTACAAGACTCTCGATACGCCGTACATGGAGAGTGTGATTTGGGCTTTTAAAACCCTGTATGAGAAAGGCTTAATTTATGAAGGCTTTCGAGTTTTGCCGTATTCGTGGGCGCTCGAGACGCCACTTTCAAATACTGAAACGCGAATGGATGACGCATATCGCCAAGTACAAGACCCTGCGCTAACAGTTGCTTTTGAACTAGAGACCGGTGAGTTTATTCTTGCTTGGACAACGACCCCGTGGACACTGCCGTCCAACTTGGCTTTGGCTGTTGCGGCTGATGTCGACTACGCAGTCATCAATCACGACGGCAAAAAACTAATTTTGGCGGTTGAGCGCCTTGCGTCTTACGAGCGAGAGTTTCCTGAACCGAAAGTTATTTCGACGCTCAAAGGTGCCGAATTGGTAGGGCGAAAATATAAGCCGCTATTCGATTATTTTGCCGAGCATCCGAACTCGTTTCGAGTTATTGCCGGTGATTTCGTAACCACCGAAAACGGCACCGGGGTAGTGCATTTGGCGCCAGGTTTTGGTGAAGATGACCAGCGTGTATGTCAAGAAGAAAACATTGAACTTGTAGTTCCAGTTGATTCGCGTGGTTGTTTTACAAGCGAAGTCAAAGATTATGAAGGCCAATTAGTTTTTGATGCCAATCCGGCAATTATTCGATTTCTAAAAGATCGTGGCGTGGTGATTCGTCACGAGACTTACGACCACGCTTACCCTCACTGTTGGCGCACGGGCAAACCACTAATTTATAAGGCAGTCGGTTCGTGGTTCGTGAAAGTAACTGCGATCAAAGAACGAATGGTCGAGTTGAATCAGCAAGTCACTTGGGTGCCCGAACACCTTAAAAACGGAAGCTTTGGAAAGTGGCTAGAAAACGCTCGCGACTGGACAATCAGTCGAAACCGTTTCTGGGGTTCACCGATTCCGGTTTGGCGCAGTGACAACCCCGAATTTCCACGCATTGATGTTTACGGAAGTCGCGAAGAACTTAGGCGCGATTTCGGTGTAGACATTCAAGAGTTGCACCGACCAACGATCGATGCATTGGTGCGCCCCAACCCAGACGACCCAACCGGCAAATCAATGATGCGGCGAGTACCCGAAGTTTTGGATTGTTGGTTCGAGAGCGGATCAATGCCCTTCGCTCAGGTGCATTATCCATTTGAAAATCAAGAGTGGTTCGAAAATCATTATCCGGGTGACTTCATCGTTGAGTACATCGGCCAAACTCGCGGATGGTTTTATACTTTGCATGTTTTGGCAACCGCGCTCTTTGATCGGCCGGCTTTTCTGAACTGCGTTAGCCACGGCATCGTGCTCGGCGAAGACGGCGCCAAGATGTCAAAGAGCCTGCGCAATTATCCGGACCCGATGAAAGTGTTCGACAGTCATGGGGCTGATGCAATGCGTTGGTATTTGCTGTCGTCATCTATTTTGCGTGGGTCTGATTTTGCGGTCACCGAAGATGGAATGCGTGACACGGTGCGTCAAGTTATGTTGCCACTTTGGAATAGTTGGTATTTTCTCACGCTCTATTCAAATGCTGAGGCGTTGACCGGAAAGTTTGATACTTCTAGTGACAATGTCATAGACCGTTACATTTTCGCAAAATTGCGGGATTTGGTTTCTGATACGACGAAAAGTTTTGATAAATATGATTTGTTCGCCGCGTGCTCAGAAATCAGAACTTTTTTGGATGTTTTGACTAATTGGTACATCCGGCGAAGTCGAGACCGATTCTGGTCTGGTGATATCGCGGCGATCAACACCTTGCACTCGGTTCTTCATGTCTTGACCCGAGTTGTAGCACCGGTTCTGCCGTTGATCTCCGAGGAAATTTTTCGTGGTTTAACGGGTGAAAGAAGCGTTCATTTACAACCGTGGCCAACCGTTGATTTGTTGACGAAAGATGATTTGCTGGTGGCGTCGATGGATCGTGTTCGGGATGTTTGCTCGACCACTCTGTCGTTGAGAAAAGTTCACGGTCGCAGGGTGCGACTACCACTGGCAAACTTGATAATCGCTACCTCAGATTCTGCTGGTTTGCGCGAATTCGCAGATGTGATTGCCGATGAAGTCAATGTGCGAAATGTCGAATTCACAGATGATGTCTCATCGGTTGCGGCGTTTGAGCTGCAGGTGGTGCCGAGCGTTGTTGGCCCAAGACTTGGAGCAAATACCCAAAAAGTTATTGTTGCCGTCAAAAAAGGTGACTGGAAGCGAAATGGAAACGTGATTACGGCAGGCTCAATTGACTTGTTTGAAGGTGAATACAATTTGAAACTTGTACCTAAAAGTTCGGGTGCCAGCGCCACACTGAACAATTCGGAGGGTGTCGTAGTTCTTGACATTGATTTGACACCTGACCTAGAAGCAGAGGGTTTGGCGCGTGATTTAATCAGGCTGATTCAACAACTTCGACGAGAATCAGGTTTGCATGTATCGGATCGAATTCAATTGCAACTTGGTCTGCCAGAAGAACTTGCCAAACAGGTGACTGAGCACTTTGCGACAATCAAGACCGAAACTTTGGCAACAGATATCGAGATGGTTGAGAATTATGCCCCAAATACTGAACTAGATGGTGTTGATTTATTTGTATCGCTCAATTTAGTTAAATAAGAAAATACGGATGATGAATCTAGAACGTTTACGCCCTCAAATCCGCTATCGTAAGGCAGTCAATTTGGCGTCTCAAATATTGGGTGCGCTTGGGAGGTGCTGGTAGTGGTTTCAAAGAAAAAGTCGGCTACTAGAAGTAAGTCCAAAAAAAGTGCGTCTAAAAAGCGCTCGTCTGCGAAAAAATCGAAAAAACCTGCTGCCAAGAAAAAATCGGCCTCAAATAGTGCTAAAAAGAAGCTTGAGTTGAAGAAGAAGCTTGAGTTGAAGAAGAAGCTAGATCTCAAAAAGAAACTAGAAAAAAAGGCTCAAGAGGCAGCAATCAAGGCCATCAAGCGTCAACGTGAGATAGAGAAGCGTTTGGCGACTGCCGCCAAAGCTCGTGCATTGAAAGAAAAGAAAAA
>CAXNFV010000168.1:0-3494 GCA_964201675.1 Ilumatobacteraceae bacterium
CTTCGCAGGGCTATGTAATCAAACACGAAGCGCCCCCGGGAGTTCACCCAGCAGAACATATCTATCGTTCAGAGCTGGCGAAGGCTCGAAAATTAGTTTGAGGCTATTGCAGCAATAATATTTGTGCGCGTTGCACGCCACGCGGGAAACACAGCAGCAATTACACCGATTATAAATGCGCCAACCAAAATAATGAACGTGTTAGCGATCGGCAACGTAAATGCACTGAAGCCAGAATCGTTGAGTGATATGACGATCACGATGCCGCTCAAAATGCCGAGCACGACACCCGTTACGGCGCCAAATAAAGAGGTGATGACACTCTCCCAACGCACCATCGTGCGCACTTGCGAGCGAGTCATACCCACGGCGCGTAACAAACCGATTTCGCGGCGTCGTTCGAAAACCGACAACAACAGCGTGATGATGATTCCGACAATTGCGATAATCACCGACAAGAACAACAGACCATAAATCAGCGCGAGAAATTGATCGACCTGCCCCGCTTGAGTGTCAATATATTCGTCGCGGCTTTCAAGCTTGCCGATGCCGAGGTCTTCGCTGACCGCTGAGATTGCAGTTCGCGCACTTTCGTCGCTTACACCTTTGGCTGCTTTGATGTATACGAAACTGTCGAACAGCGGCGTATTTGATCCTTCAAAAAGTTCGCGACTAACCGCATAGTTGCCGTATGCATCTGTGTATGTGCCGGCAACCGTTAGTTGCATCGACCGACCGTCGACGAGAGTGACTTGCACGCCAGAACCAATAGTCAGATTTTTGTCAAGCGCCTTGTCGGCCTCGACGAGAATTTCATTTTTCGCCAGACCTTGTTGCCTGCCTTCGACCATTTCGAGGTCGTATAAACCGTCAGAAGTTTTTGGATTAAACACCAAGACGAACGGCGATTCATCGCCAACTTTGGCGGCGATGAAACCGACGCCAGTGGCTTGATCGACTTCGGCAAGTTGTGTGAGTTGATCGGTGATAGTGATCGGTATGCCGCCAAAGCCACGACTGTTGACGCTGAGCGCGTAATCACCGCGAAATGAACTGCCAATTGATTCACGAATTTCATTTTTGATGCTTGCTGCGAGTGCGGTAAATGCCGTAACGAGTGCGACACCAATTAGAACTGGCGCCGCAGTACGGGCGGTGCGCTTCGGGTTGCGCGCCGCATTTTGCTGCGACATCTCACCTGTTACACCACGCAGTGCCGAAACTGGTTTGCCGAGCAGTGCTGCGACTGGTTTCGAAAGAGCGGGGCCGATAACGAGAACGCCGGCGAACACACCAAGCACGCCAACACCCAAAATTGTGACGGGTGCACCGTTCATAGCATTGAACAGTGCGACTGCGCCAGCAACTATCAGAACGAGACCAATCGCTACTCGGCGGGTAAGTTTTTGAACAGTGTCAAGTGCGACGTCGCGCATCGCGGCCACTGGAGGCACCCGACCCGATCGGAGCGCCGGAAGAATTGCCGAAAGAACTGTGATCACTGTGCCGATTAAAACTGTTTGAACTATCGCATTTGAATCGATTGTCAAACCCTTGGTTGGAATCTCTAAACCAATTGCGTTAAGTAGGGCACTCAGTGCGCGCGAAAGACCGATGCCAGCAACGAAACCAATCGCAGAACCGAGCACACCAACAATCAGCGCTTCAACTATCAGCGAAATTGTAACTTGACGACGACTCGCGCCGATTGCGCGCAACAACGCACTTTCGCGTTGGCGTTGAGCGGCGGTGATTGAAAAGACGTTGTAAATCACGAAACATCCGATGCCAAGAGCGATGTATGAAAACGCAGTCAAGAACGCGGTGAAGAATCCTAAGACGGTTTTAATCTGGCTGGTTGTTTCTTCGGTTATTTCTGCGCCGGTGAGCGTTTCAAGTTTTGCATCACTTGGCAACGCGGCATCGATTGCCTTTGCCAACTCTTCGTCGCTGAGCGTGCCGTCGCCTTTAATCAAGAATGCGTCGACAAAACCTGGCTTGAGCAAAAACTCTGAAGCCGTGGGTTGATCAAACAATGCAAAAGTTGCGCCACCTGGTGAAGAGACATCGCCATAGTTGGCGATGCCGACTAGCAAAAATTCGCGCGTCCCGGAAAGAGCGTTGACTCGCACTGTGTCGCCGATTTCAAACTTGCCTTTTTCTGCCGTTTCGCGGTCAAGCATCATTTCTTTTGGCCCGACTGCCAAGCGACCATCTTCAACACTCCATAAACCAGCCATACTTTCTGAGGCAATTCCACCAAAAGTTGGTGGTCCTTGATCTTGGCCGATTGGTTTCCCGTCTTTGTCAATGACCCTGGCGTAACTTTGCATGTCACCGACTGCGGCACTTACGCCTTTAACTTTGAGAATCGTTTCGAGTGCCGAAACTGCAGACGGTGCACGCTGCTCACCAAAGCCAGTGTCAACCGAGTCGGTTGATCGAACATATGCATCAACATCACGAAACACATCTGTGAATAGTCGATCAAAAGTGCTGTTGATCGTGTCTGAAAAAATTGTTGTACCCGACAAAAACGAGGTGCCAAGAATGATTGCCAGCGAAGTCAGCAACAACCGCCCCTTGCGGGCGAGGGTCATTTTTAGTGAAAGTCGAAACATTGAAGTGTTTACTCGCCCAAGTGTTTTAGGTAGTCGAGAACCTTTTCGGGTGTCGGGTCTGTCATCTCGCCAGCGACGTGGCCGTCGCTAAGAAACACAATACGGTCGGCATAACTGGCCGACACCGCGTCGTGGGTGACCATGACGATGGTTTGCTTCAAGTCGGTGACTGCGCGACGCATGAATTTAAGAATGTCGGTGCCTGACTTCGAGTCGAGGTTGCCCGTCGGTTCGTCGGCAAAAATAATTTCAGGTCGTGTTGCGAGTGCGCGTGCAACTGCGACTCTTTGTTGTTGGCCACCTGAAAGTTCGCTCGGGCGATGATCGAGTCGATCGTTGAGTGAGATCGTGTCGATGACTTGTTGAATCCATGCCTTGTCGCCATTCTTTTTGCCGAGAGAAAGTGGCAAGGTGATGTTCTCATAGGCATTTAGTGTTGGTATCAAATTGAAACTTTGAAAGACGAACCCAACTTTTTCGCGGCGTAGTTTCGTTATTTCTTTGTCGCTTAGTTTCGACAAATCAATGTCGCCAATGAAAACGCTGCCAGATGTCAGCGAATCAAGGCCCGCGATGCAGTGCATCAGTGTTGATTTTCCCGAGCCGCTTGGGCCCATGATCGCGCTGAATTGACCACGCTCAAAACCGACACTGACGTTGTCGAGGGCACGAACTTCGCTCTCGCCATTGCCATAAATTTTTGAAGCCGAGTCGGCGCGCGCCGCAATATTTGCTGGGTCGATATTTTGAGTTGTCTGGTCCACGGCGACTAAGTCTATGGTTTAGCGCGAAACCCTACTTTGGCTGTGGAAGAACTCTTAGATAACTTTTCACTGTTTTCCATCCCTGCGGGAACAATTTTTTTGCGTCTTC
>CAXNFV010000169.1:0-3449 GCA_964201675.1 Ilumatobacteraceae bacterium
GCCGGGTGCACCTGTGATTGCATCGTTGATTGGTGATCAACAATCATCTTTAATTGGTCAAGGATGCATCAATAGCGGTGCCACAAAAATAACTTTCGGCACTGGCGGAATGCTCGATGTCTTCACCGGAACCGCCGGCCCCACAAGAATGCAGCGATCAAAAAACGGCAGTTATCCACTAGTGGCCTATAGCGATGAGCGGACAACATATTGGGCGGCTGAGGCGATCATGCTTTCAGCGGGCACGAACGTCGAATGGCTTCGCGATGATCTGCAAATTATTTCAACAAGTCAAGAAAGCCACGAGATTGCATCGCAAGTCAAAGATTCTGGTGGCGTTGTATTCATACCTGCACTTTTTGGTCTTGGCACGCCACATTGGGATTACGGTGCACGCGGCACTTTGCTCGGTTTGACTCGCGGCACAACTCGAGCGCATATTGTTCGAGCCGTTCTTGAAGGCATCGCACATCGCGGGGCCGACATGCTCGAGGCTGTTGTCGCCGACACCGGTCTTTCTGTTTCGTCGTTGCGAGTTGATGGCGGCATGAGCCAAAATCAGACATTCCCACCAGCTCGGGCCAATGCCACGGGCTTGAACATCGAGATCTCACCGGTGGCCGAAGCCACCACGCTTGGCTCTGCGTTTCTCGCAGGTATCGCCGTAGACACTTGGACATCAATTGAACAAGCAACTAGTACCGCCAAACCAGCGAAAATAGTGACCCCCACAGAAAAACTTGATCGTGCACAATGGCACGAGGCGATCACTCGGTCTCGGGGTTGGATCGCGTCGTTATCGAGTCTTGACTTCTAAATTCGTCTAGATTTAGACGATGCTTTCATCGTCTGATATCAAAGTTCTTGCGTTCGCGCACACCTTAGAACTCACAACCCGTGACACCTACGCAGCCGCAGTTGCCCGCAAATCGCTTGGTGACGACGAGCGAGCATTGCTAGAACAGTTTCACGCCAACCATGTGGCTTACGAGCAGTCGTTGAACGGATTGTTGTCAAAAAATGCAGCGACCAAGCGTGACGATGCGATTTATACAAGTTTTAACTCCATGCTTTCTGAATCACAAAACATCTGGTTGGCACTTTTAGAAATTGAAAACACGATGATTGTCAGTCACACCAAAGCTATTGAGACAATAGAGTCAGCACAAGTTGCGGCTCTGCTTGCATCAATGATTACAGTCGAGGCGCGACATGCGGCGATACTTGCCAGCCAATCGACAACGAATCTTTCAACTGCGCTAGACAACAACGCCACCGCATTGGTTGCATCATGAGCACTTTCACTCGACGCGAACTTCTTCGATTGAGTGGGGTTTCGCTCGCCTCAGGTCTGGTGCTTGCTGCTTGCGGCAAACAAGCCGGTGTTGTTGACGACGATGCAATCGCAGTTGTTGGACAGTCGCAGACATTGAAACCATTGGCTGAGGCCGAAGTGACTGATGCGGTCTTGCTTCGCACTGCTGCCTCGCTTGAATACAACGCGATCGAAACCTACGCCGCCGCACTTGACCTCGGTGTTCTCACGGGCGACCTTCGTAAAGTCGCAGAAATCGCCAAGCGTTTTTCTGCTGACCATAGCGAGCATGCCGATGCAGTCAACTCATTGGCAGTGAAACTCAGCGCCAAAGAATACCGATGCAGCAATACTCGAATTTCAGAGACTTATATTGCCCCGGCGCTAAAAATAATTATGGCGGACGATAATCCAAACCAAGCAATAGATATCGTCGCGCTTGCGCATGCCATCGAAAATCTCGCGGCGCAAACCTATCAGGGTGTCGTTGCTCTGTTAACTGACCCAATGCTGCGCGCCGACGCAATTCGAATCGGCCAGCAAGAAGCCAGGCACGCAGCGATGCTCGCGCAGATTTTGAATCCTGGTCTAAAAAATGTTGGACCGACTTCAGATCCGCAGACAGGGAAACCAAATATCGCGGCTGTTCCGTCGACATTTGGATCGCTCGCAAACATTCAACTTTCAATTGGTGAACCTAAGCCAGATGGCTCTAGAACTACCTTGCTTCTTGAAACCCCGAGTCTTAACTCGCTTGTATACGACTTCGTCGCCTGCGAAGCCTAAATCTCGCCCCGTACACTTAAACCAACGGTGAGTCGGTCAGACGACCGCAGTGTTGGGGTGCTTGCATCGCAGCATTGAGGAAAGTCGGGACTTCGCAGGACAAAGTGCTGGCGAAAGCCAGGTTGGGGTGACCTGACATTTCGTGCAACAGAAAATAAACCGCCGATGGATAAATGTCGCAAGATTTTTGTCACAGGCAAGGATGAAACGGTGCGGTAAGAGCGCACCAGCGTGGTTGGCAACAACTGCGGCTTGGTACGTCACTTGAAGCAAGGCCACGCAGAGGGCATGAACTGTCCGTTTGCTTTCGAGCAACCCTCGGGTAGGCCGCATAGATGGATGGTCGTCAGGTTCGACAGGAAACTGTTGAAACTACAAAATCCCGCTTATCGACCGACTCACTGTTACCCCAAAGATTTACTCTTTGCGCTTAGCGAGCCTGTTTTCAAAAACTTGGTGCGGCGCGTTTTGTCGGAGAGTCCGAAATATCGCCAAGCGATAATGCACGCGACGATCCCCAAAAGTTCGAGCGGTAAATTGACTATTCCGCGTTCGACTGACGGCAAGGACTCTTCGCTCAAGTTTTTGCCGGTTAATGGCCACCAAAAAGTTTTCGTCGCAGAAAATGCTCCGTCGTAAATCAAGTGCATAAACAGGCCGATCGGAACCACAAGCAAACGCTGACGACTTGGACGTCGCCCTGCAGTTGCGATCATGATCGCAAACAACACGGCGATGCTCGTCACGACACTGTGCATCGCACCGCGCGCCAAGCCAAAGGCCTGAAGCAGACCATCGACCAAATCAGGCGTCAAAGCAGCGATCGCCAACAATCGATAGTCGAACTTTGGATCACGAAAAACGAACCAAACCGACCAGATAGAAGTTGCGATGAACCAAAAAAACATCTAAAGCGTTAAACAGTCAGGTTCATGCTTGTCAAATAACCAAATAGCAATCACAATTCGGGCACTCTGAAATTTCACCTTCGGGTGATTTTTTTAACGCTGCCAACTCAACTGTCGAAAGATCCAAGTGGCAAGACTGACAAGTTGCACCATGCAAATCGGCTACAGCGGGTGTTGTCCGCTTATTTCTTTTGAGATCATAAAGTTTCATCGTTTCTAGTGTGATCACCGCCGATGCCGCAGTGCGCTTGGCATCTAATTCACGTTTTGATTGCTCGCACTGTTCTATTGCCAAAGCCAGGGCCTGCGTGGCTTGCTCAATAACCTCATTTTGCTTGGCTATTTGATTGTTCAACTCAACTTGCTGACGATCAAACTGTTCGGCAACTTCTAATAGCGCCAACTCTCTGTCGTCATTAGAACTCCGCACTGCGGTGGCC
>CAXNFV010000170.1:0-3448 GCA_964201675.1 Ilumatobacteraceae bacterium
GAGGCGTGTGACCTCAGGGTTTGCGTGTCCATCGATGATCGTTTCGAACATTGAAACTTGGTGTGTAGATGCGTCGCCAACAACGAACTGATTGATCAATTCAACTGGTCGCTTTTCTTCGACTATCGCCACGGTGCGACCACGAACGGTGCTCAGCCATTCTGTGACTTCTGTGGCGTTGGAAACGGTGGCTGATAAGCAAACCAATTGAACAGTCGGGTCAAGATGAATGATTACTTCCTCCCAAACTGGGCCTCGGTAGGCATCTTGTAAAAAGTGAACCTCGTCAAGCACGACGACACCAAGACGATTCAGTGCATCTGAACGTGCGTAAATCATGTTGCGCAATACTTCGGTTGTCATCACCAATATTGGTGCGGAGGTGTTGATGCTGTTGTCGCCTGTTAGCAAGCCAACTTCTGATTTTCCATAATGCGCAACTAAATCGTTGAATTTTTGATTCGATAAAGCCTTGATTGGTGCAGTGTAGAACGCACGTTGTTTCTGTTTAATTGCGGCGTCAATCGCATATTCTGCAATCAGAGTTTTGCCTGAACCAGTTGGGGCTGCCACCAAAACCGAACTGCCTGCATCTAAGGCATCAATCGCGTCAATCTGAAATTTGTCTAGGGCAAAGTCGTATCTCGCGATTATTGATTCTCGACTTGGGCGCGACATCAGATTCTTTTACTAATTGGAGGTCACTCCCCGACGGCGAATCACCACGAAACCAATAAGAATCGCTACGAAATATAGAACTGTGAGAGGTAAACCAAGAGCCAAAAGTGTTATTGGGTCCCCACTCGGTGTGATCACCGCGGCCACAAAAAAGATAACCACGATTGCATATCGCCACTGCCTCATCAATGTTTTTGGCGTCAGAACTCCGGCTAACTGTAGAAAAACGATCAGTAGTGGAGAGAGAAATCCCACTCCGAAAGCCAAGATCATTAATGTGACAAGGCTGATGTACTTAGTAATTTGAAATGCCTGATTAACTTCTGTGCCTGACCAAGAAATCAAAAATTGCAATGCTCTTGACAGAGTCCAATACGCAAGCGAGCACCCGAGGCTGAACAAAACAACGGCAGATGCGATAAACGGCACCGTGTACTGCTTTTCTTTTTTATTCAATGCAGGCACGATGAATCGCCATATTTGCCAAAGCAAAACCGGGAGCGCCAAAATTAACCCGCCGTAGCCAGCAATCTTCATTCGTGCTGACAAACCATCAAGAGGCCCAAGTGCGAATAACGATCCATCGCAATTGAAATCGGGACGAGTTGCACAAAGGTCGCGGTATGGCTTGGTCAAAAATTTTAAAACCGGATCGTAAAAGGCAAGTACTCCAGCGGCACCAAGTGCGACGGCCAAAATTGAACGGATTAGACGCATTCTCAGTTCTGCAAGGTGGTCTATGAGCGACATTGAGTCCTGTCCGCTGACACTCTTGGCTTGAGATCTAAACGCCATTGCCTATCCTTTTGATTTCTTGGACTGTGGCTTCTTGGTTGATGCCTTCTTCGAAGTCTTTTTCGCTGAAATTTTCGTCTTTGATTTCGTTGGCTTCGTTTTGGTGGTTTTGGTCGGCGAAGATTTGGATTTTGACTTACCCCCGTCACCATTGCCTTTTTGAAGGATTCCCGCAGAAACGGCGTTTCCTTGGGCAATATCTTCTTCATAATCTTGATCAGAATCCGATGGTTCTGAATCTTGTGCCTGCGCGCTTTCGACGCCACTCTCGTAAGGAATAAAAGTAGGTTCAACAAAATCTTTGGCAGCAGATTGAAACTCGCTCGCAGTATCGGTAAATAGAGCCTTCATCGAGTTGGTTGTATTCATCATTTCTTTTATCGGCTCATCCATCACTTTGCGAAAGTCTGTTTGAACTCCAGATGACATTCGCTTCAATTCGGCATAAAGTTTTCCCATCCGTCTAATTGCGTCAGGCAATTTTTCGGGTCCGAGCACTACAAGACCAATGATCAGCAAGAACATCACTTCGCTGCCGGTCATATTAAACATGGTCAAAGTCTAGGAGAAACCTTCGCATATCATTTGTGTGTGCAACAACGTCTGCCCTCTAAATTTGAACGACCAATTTTGTTCGCTCATCGTGGTGCAAAGGCACACAGTCCTGAGAACACTCTTGAGTCATTTGAACTTGCCATGCGGCTAGGTGCGACTGGTTTAGAGACTGACGTGTGGCTAACTAGAGACGGTCACGTTGTCTGTGATCATGATGGAGTTGTCAACAAACGTCTAAGGCGGATACCTATCAAAAGTTTTAATCGCCACGAGTTGCCTGGTTCAATACCTACTCTCGAAGAACTTTTTTTACATTGCGGCACTGGTATTAATTATTCGATTGATGTCTGTGACGAGTCGTCGATAGAAAAAATCAATGAGTTGATATCTCACATCGGTGGTGACTTCGACAAAAAAGTTTGGCTCTGCAGCCCAAACTATTCGTCGCTTTGCGAATGGCACGAGAAATACCCGAATCTTCAACTTGTCAATTCAATTCGCTTATCTAAGATCGCAGAAGGCCCGGAGCGTCGTTGTGCGAATTTGGCGAGCAACGGGATTGTCGCATTGAACATGCACTACACCGATTGGAATGGTGGCTTAGTTGCGCTAACACATCGTTTCGGTCTGGCAGCTTTCAGTTGGGATATTCAGCACAATGAATTACTTCGTGACGCGCTTCGCATGGGTGTCGACGCGGTCTTTAGTGATTGGACCGATCGAATGGTAGATGCTTATAGGTATGAGTTCGGCGATTAAGCAACTATCAGAGGACTTTAAACTCGCTCAGTGGCCAAAGTAGTACAAACGCCTGACCGATAATCAAATCTTTTTTGATTGGTCCGAACATTCGGCTGTCGAACGATTGGGGTCGATTGTCACCCATGAGAAATATTTCATCATTCTCCAAAATTATTTCCTCCATGTCTACGGTGCTGCAACGGTCAGCAGGATCCGTCATTTCGGTATCTCGCTTGGGTAGGTATGGTTCGGCAAGTTCGACGCCATCAATAAATACAACACATTTTGAAATCGAGACGGTCTCACCACCTAGTGCAATCACCCGCTTGATTAAGTCGTCATGTTGAATCTCGTTACCGTTTGCTATTGCACGATCAAACACCACAACGTCACCGCGGTCAATCTCGCCCAGTCGGTACGCCAATTTGCTGACCAGCACGCGATTATCTGAAAACATGGTTGTCTCCATGCTCGGTCCCGAAATGTAAAACTGCTGCAAGAGAAACACTCGAATCACAACTGCGACTACGAGAGCAACTCCAATTACGCTGATCCACTCAAGAAATAGCCTTAGTCTCTTAAGAATCTTTCTTTGGATGCTTACATCCGTTTGATTCAACGAAGATTCACTCGGTTGCTCGTCTACCTGCACTCAACAATCGTAACGCTACGGAGAAGC
>CAXNFV010000171.1:0-3414 GCA_964201675.1 Ilumatobacteraceae bacterium
ACGGTGGACCAATTGCATTCATAAATGATGGTGACAGAATTTTGGTTGATGTGCCGTCGCTCAAACTTGATCTACTTGTGTCTGAAGATGAATTAGTGAAACGCAAAAAAGGTTGGAAGCCGAATCCTCCGCGTTATACCAGCGGAGTATTGGCAAAGTTTGCCAAACTTGCACAAGGTGCCGATCGTGGAGCGATCACCAACATCATCGAATAACGCGAAAAATTAATCGGCGGCCAAAGATTAGTGCGCAGAGTACGAGCGTGGCGACGATGATGAACGGCGTCGCTGTGCCTCGATCAAACAAAAAATTACGCAATGCCAATCCCAGCGCCACGGTGACCAACCAAATCACGACACCAGTTGAAAGGGCCTGTGGTGAGCGCCAAGCCCGAGTCACGAGCCAACCAGAAATGAGCGCAATCAAAAATGGCAGGGCGACCTTAACTACACCCGAGACACCAGTGCTGTCGTCGTGATTGCGTCGACCAACTGCAACAAACAGCAACACGCTAAAAATATCCAGTGTTATCTCAACACCGACTTGGCGCGACTTATTCACAGGTGACTTAATAGTTTCTATTTAGTTTGCTTGGTGGTGTTAATGAATTGATTGACGACATCGGCGAATTTTTCGCCAGCGTCTTCTTGCAAGAAGTGTGCTGCGTTCGTAATCGTTGTGTGTGCTTGACCGGCACAACCGGGTATTTCACGTTGAAAATATCTATCTCCACCTGCACTTACGGGGTCGCTGTCGCTGAATGCAGTGAGAAACGGTTTTTCAAATTTGCGAAGCGACTTCCATGCTTCGACGTTTTCGCGTGCAGAAGGACTCTCGGGCGAGATCGGCACGAGAGTCGGAAACACTCTGGCACCTGCTTTGTAACTGTCATCAGGAAACGGAGCGTCGTATGCTTTACGCAATTGGTCTGCGAATGGTTTTACCTTGCATCCACCTCGCATAATTTTGCCTACGTCAAAAATCGGTGTCTCTTGGCTATATTTTCGCCACGCCATAAATGCCTCACTTGGCGGTCGGTCGCCGGTGTTAAGAAAAGTATTTGCCACAACAACTCTGGCAAATCGTTCGGGCATCGCCGCAACTAGTCGCAAACCAATCAATCCGCCCCAGTCTTGGCAGACCAAAGTCAGATTTTTTAGATCGTTAGCAACGAGCCATTGAGTCATCCAATCAACATGGCATTCATATGTATAGTCAGTCGTTTCAGTTGGTTTATCGCTGCGACCAAAGCCAATGAGATCGGGCGCCACAACACGGTGACCCGCGGCAACAAATCGCGGAATCATTTTGCGATATAGATATGACCAACTTGGCTCACCGTGCATGCATAAAACAGTTTCGGCAATATCGCATGATTTTGTATCTTGTGGTCTGGCTTCAATGTGATGCACTCGCAAAGTGACCGCGTCAGATGCCGAAGATGCATCGATCATCGTGTACACCGGCGGATATGGCCAGTCGGCGAGACCCTCAAATTGCGAATCCGGTGTTCGTAAGAATTTCATTGGCGCTGACTCCTTGCTGTGAACGAGTATTGGCAGAGTATCTTTTTTGGCCAAAAACCCACGACACGTAGCCCGTGGCTCATCGGCAGGGATTAAATAGGCAGGTATAGCCCTGAGAAGTTGTCGTATATATACATCAATTCGCAGGTTGTGAACTGCTGGCTTGTGCTGCCACACTTGAAGGGATGTTTACAACAAAAGGACTTTATAGCGCAACTGTCGTAGTTATTCTCTAGGCGTGCGCTGAAGAGCGCGCGCCGACAACCTCCCGTCAGGGAGGTTTTTTTATTACCCAAAATCAGTTTTGAAAATTACTTAGTAAGAACAGGAGAGTGAAAGTGAAATCAAATCAGCAACTCACCGGAGCCCAAGCATTAATCAAGGGTCTCGAGCAAGAAAATGTTGAAGTGATGTTTGGACTGCCGGGCGGATGCATCTTGCCGGCGTATGACCCGTTGATCAAGTCAAGCATTCGCCACATTCTCGTGCGTCACGAACAAGGCGCTGGTCACATGGCCGAAGGGTACGCCCACGTGACTGGTCGCCCAGGTGTTGCGATGGTAACGAGTGGCCCTGCGGCAACGAACCTTGTTACTCCGTTGTGCGATGCATTTATGGATTCAATACCAATGGTGGCGATCACTGGCCAAGTGCCGACGAGCGCAATCGGTACCGACGCTTTTCAAGAATGTGACACAGTTGGTATCACACGCAGCATCACAAAGCACAACGAACTTGTAATGAGCGCCGACGATTTGCCGATGGCGATTCGTCAGGCATTTCACATTGCTACGACTGGTCGACCAGGCCCAGTGTTGATTGATGTGCCAAAAGATGTTTTGCAAAACATGATGACATGGCATTGGCCAACAGATGATGAAGTGATCGATAGTTTGCCGGGCTATAAGCCAACGACCAAGGGTCACCCGCGAATGATCAAAGAAGCTGCAAAATTAATCCTTGAATCAAAACAGCCGATTCTTTATGTTGGTGGTGGAGTACTCAAGGCCCGTGCCGCCGAAGCGTTGCGCGAACTAGCCGAACTTACGCAGATACCGGTCGTCACAACTTTGATGGCGCGCGGTGCGTTTCCTGATAACCATCCGTTGTGCTTGGGTATGCCCGGCATGCACGGCACGGCGACCGCGGTTACTGCGATGCAACGCGCCGACTTGCTGATCGCACTCGGTGCACGCTTCGACGACCGCGTAACCGGCAAAGTTTCTGGGTTCGCACCTGATGCAAAAATTATTCATGTTGATATTGACCCTGCTGAGCAAGGCAAAGTGCGCAAGCCTGATGTGCCGATCGTCGGTGACTGTCGTTTGGTGATCGAAGAGATGATTATTGCCCTGCGCGATTTGCTTGCAGGCACGATGGTGCAAGCAGATATTTCGCCATGGCGCAGTCGTGTCAACGGCTGGAAAGAAAATTTCCCTCTTGCATACGAACCGAGTGAACCAGGTGCGGCACTCAAGCCGCAGTTTTGTCTCGAAAAACTTCGTGATGCTTCGCCAGAGGGCACGATTCTCGTGTCAGGCGTGGGTCAACATCAAATGTGGTCGAGCCAGTTCTGGCACTTCAATGAGCCGTATACCTGGGTTAACTCGGGTGGGCTAGGCACGATGGGTTTTTCGGTGCCTGCGGCGATCGGCGCGAAAGTTGGTCGCCCAGACAAAACAGTTTGGGCAATCGATGGCGACGGTTGCTTTCAGATGACTTCGCAAGAATTGATTACTGCGGCGGTCGAGAAGATTCCGGTGAAAATTGGTATTTTGAACAACTCGAATCTCGGCATGGTTCGCCAGTGGCAAGAGATGTTCTACGACAATCGTTATAGCCAAGTGCACTTCTCAGAGTCGGTGCCTGATTATGTGAAGATGTCAGA
>CAXNFV010000172.1:0-3410 GCA_964201675.1 Ilumatobacteraceae bacterium
GTCACGACCCGATGGATTCAACTTCGATTCCACAGTCGGCGCTTTCGCTTGTTTCGGTGCTTGAACAAGGTGTGAAGGGCATGCGGATTGGTCGCGTCACTGATTTGCCTGAGGGTTGTGAACCAGATGTGCTTACGCGACTTGAAGCAGCATTTGATGCATTGCGAAATGCCGGTGCAACAATCGTTGATGTCAAATTGCCGTCGCTGCAGTATTGCCTGACTGCTTATTATTTGATTGCGCCCGCCGAGGCCAGTAGCAACTTGGCACGATATGACGGTGTTCGCTACGGCAACCGAGTTGATGCCGCGGATCTCAACGCAATGTATGCCGCAACTCGTGAATCTGGTTTCGGTGAAGAAGTCAAACGCAGAATCATGCTCGGTACTTATGCCTTGTCGGCAGGCTATTACGACGCGTACTACGGCAAGGCCCTTAAAGTGCGACGACTAATTTCGGATGATTTTGCTCGCGCATATAAAGATGTAGACACGATTTTGACTCCGACTTCGCCGTCAACGGCATTTGAATTCGGCTCTAAAACCGACAACCCATTGGCAATGTATTTATGCGATGTGTTCACGATCCCAACAAATTTGGCTGGGCACCCTGCGATGAGTGTGCCGTTTGGTGTTGGCGCCGATTCAATGCCCGTCGGTATTCAAGTTTTGGCTTCAACACTGGGTGAGCAAGCGATGTTCAAAGTCGCAGCAGAACTCGAGCGTGCGTTATGAGCGAGGTCTCAGCATTGCCGAATGGATGGCAGTTGATTGTTGGTCTTGAGGTCCATGTTGAACTTGCCACGAAAACCAAAATGTTTAGTGCAAGTGCGAATCGATTCGGTGACGAGCCAAACACGAATATTGATCCAGTTACTTTGGGCTTGCCTGGTGCTTTGCCGGTTTTGAATCAACATGCGATTGAACTTGCAATGCGAATAGGTTTGGCGCTCAATTGCAAAGTTCAACCCTGCACGTTTCATCGCAAGAACTATTTTTACCCAGACTTGCCGAAGGCCTATCAAATCACTCAATACGATCACCCGCTAAATGTTGACGGACACTTAATGTTGCCCGGTGATGTGCGCATCGGCATCGAGCGCGCACACCTCGAAGAAGACACCGGCAAGTCGACCCACTTTGGTGGTTCATCGGGTCGTATTCATGGCAGTGATTATTCGCTACTTGATTACAACCGCGCAGGTGTGCCACTTGTTGAAATTGTTTCGCGACCAGATATTCGAACATCTGAGCAAGCCCGCCAATATGTCGCCGAGTTGCGCTCGATTTTATTGGCCGTTGGGGCAAGCGACGCAAAAATGGAAGAGGGCTCGATGCGTTGTGATGTCAATGTTTCGGTGCACAAGCCCGGCACACCATTTGGCACGAGGTGCGAAATTAAAAATGTCAACTCGATCAGATCTGTGGGTCGGGCAATCGACTATGAGTCGCGCCGACAAGTTGATTTAATCGAAAGTGGTGGCACGATTCGCCAAGAGACGCGCCACTGGGATGACTCGACAGGGCGCACCGAAACTTTGCGCACGAAAGAAGACGCCGACGACTATAGATATTTCTTAGAACCAGATCTAGTGCCGCTCGTTCCAGACCCAGCGTGGATCGAAGCAGTTCGTGCTGCATTGCCAGTGCTACCTGCAGCAAGACGAAAAGCACTGGCCGAACTTTGCGGCGTTGATAAAGACGGAGAGTCAGCAATTGTTGTTGTTGAGCGTGGGCAAGATGATTATGTTCGCGCGGTTATCGCTGCAGGTGGTGATGCTCGCCGTGCAGTCATTTATGTGCAACAAGCGTTTGCCGAGCAAGGTGAAACGCCAAAAGTTCCGGCAAAAGATTTGGCGGCGCTAACGATTCTTGAACGCGATGCGAAAGTTACTTCGACTCAAGCAAAAACTTTGCTTACAGATTTAATCGAATCCGGTGGCGGCGATGTTGTGGCGATGGCCGCAAAACGTGGGTTCGAGGCGCTTGACACTGGAGCACTTGAAGCAATGGTTGACGCCGCAATTGCCGCAGAACCAGGCGCATGGCAAAAATATTGTGCCGGCGAAGAAAAAGCTCTTGGAGCGTTGGTCGGCGCAATCATGAAGTCATCAAAAGGCAAGGCCGACGGCAAAGCCGCAACCGCAATTCTGCAGTCAAAACGGTCAAAATAATTGAAAACGGTTGCTGTAGAATGCTTGTTAGGCTAACCTAACATCTGTTAGGCAGGCCTAACAATTTCAAATTAAGGAGAACAACAATGGGTTCTAGTTTCTTAATCACATTGCGCGAAGGTCTTGAAGCGTCTCTAGTTATTTCGATCTTGCTCACTTATCTCGCCAAAACTAATCGTCGTGACGAGAACAAGTCAGTTTGGCTCGGCACAATTGCTGCCACCATCGCATGTCTCATTGTCGGAATTGCTGTTTATGTACTCGTTGATGGCCTGAACGGCAATGTTGAATACGCCGTTGAAGGCACACTGGCACTGGCAGCAATGCTTGTGTTGACACAAATGATCTTCTGGATGCGAGCCAACGCGCGAAATATGACTGCTGATTTGCGGAAGAAAGTTGAGACTTCATCAAAGAGGGCTCTTGTGACTATTGCATTTGTTGCTGTTGCGCGTGAAGGATTAGAAACCGCACTGTTCTTACTGTCCGCAAAAACCGAAACATCGTCTGGTTCGTCGGTTGTGATTGGCGGTGTAATTGGACTGCTCGTGGCAATTGCAATCGGCTTCTTCGTATTCAAGGCAGGTAGTCGCGTAAACCTCAAGACATTTTTTAATGTCACAGCGATCTTGTTGTTGATGTTTGCGGCCGGTCTGGCAGGCAAAACAGTTCATGAATTTCGCGAACTTCTTGGTTTAGAGACCGGATATTTGATCGAGTCAGCGTGGACAATTGAAAGTGGTATTTGGTCTGCTGGTGGAACTTTTTATGACTTTATGCGTGGATTATTCGGCTGGCATGCAAACCCCGAGAGAGTCCGCGTGATCGCATATTTCGTTTACTTGATACCAGTTCTAGCGATATATCTAAAGAGACCAAAAGCCGAGAAGCAACTAGTCTCTTGATCTATGACAGATCGCGATAACGGCACTCCTGTAAATATAAAGCCACGTAGTCGCGACGTAACCGATGGAATTCAAAAAGCGGCATCGCGCGCGATGTTGCGCGCGGTGGGTCTAGGTGATGACGACTGGGTAAAGCCACAAGTAGCAATTGCATCTTCATGGAATGAAGTAACGCCGTGCAATATTTCTTTGAAGCGACTTGCAGCGCGCGCCAAAATTGGCGTGCGTGAAGCAGGCGGAGTTGCTCTCGAGTTTGGCACGATAACTGTTAGCGATGGCATCAGCATGGGCCACGAAGGTATGCGCGCTTCGCTTGTAAGTCGTGAAGTGAT
>CAXNFV010000173.1:0-3374 GCA_964201675.1 Ilumatobacteraceae bacterium
GCGCAGTCACTATCAAAGAGTCTCAAAGCCGATCTGAGAAAAAAAATCAGCAACACAGCCGTGATGCAAGTTATGTCCAAAAAACTTGCTGATGCGATCGTGCTTCCATTGCGAACGCGAATTCAGAAATGCGTCGAAAAGAGCGCCGGAGACACGAGCGAGATGTCAAATTTGATTCGCACCGTTTATCGCGAATGGAAAATGCAGCAGATAGATAAACTTGTTAGCGATATTGCTCGTCTTGCTTACAGTCGCGGTGCATATCTGGTTCTCGACGCCGGTACGAAAGTTTGTTGGATGGTTGATCCGAATGGTCCTGCGTGCGCAGATGCCGAAGATAATTCGCTCGCGGGCACAATCGCACTTGGAGAAAACTTTCCTACTGGGCACGAACATCCTGTCGTTCACGCAGGATGTCGTTGTCTCGTAGTTCCAACACAGAGGTAGTCTTCGTCTGATGCGGAACTCATCTGACTTACCTAGATTCCCTCGTCCTCGTGGCGCATCTGGTGGAGGCTTCGGCTTCAAAGCGTTTAAAAAGGGCCGTGCAATATGGACGGTCATTTTTGCAGTTTTTGTAGTCGGTGGAATTTCGGCTCGGAGCATTTCGGGTTTCTATGTTGACTTGCTGTGGCACGACGTGTTGGGTCGAACCGATATTTTCTGGGGAGTAATCACAACAAAGATTTCATTAGCCGGGATATTCGTTGCGGTTTTCGCAGTAGTGATGTTGATTAATCTGTGGCTTGCCGACCGACTCGCCCCAAAAAATGTGCCGGTTTCTGCGGAGCAACAAGTTCTTGCCGGATATCGACAACTTGTCGCAAAGCGTCAATGGCTTGTCCGAATTGTCATCTCAGTTTTGCTCGCGCTTCTTGTCGGATTGCCAGCAGCGGCCCAGTGGCAAGATTGGCAATTGTTTCGCCATGCCCAACAGTTCGGCATTCAAGACCCGCTATTTTCTCGTGATTTAAGCTTCTACATTTTCCGTCTACCATTTCTCGAATTTTTAGTCAGTTGGTCGTTTGCGGCACTTCTCCTAATCACCCTTGTCACAACGATGATCCACTATTTAAATGGTGCGATTCAGATGCAATTGCAAGGTCAACGGGTTACACCGCAAGCCAAAGCGCATCTTTCTGTATTGTTCGCTCTAATCGCGCTGTCACGAGCAGCGTCGTATTGGCTCGGTCGATTTGAATTAACGCGATCAACTCGTGGTGTGGTGCAGGGTGCAACTTATACAGATGTAACGGCGCAACTACCGGCGACAAGTTTGATGATACTTGTTTCACTTGCGGTAGCGGCTTTATTTTTATGGAATGTGTTGCAAAAAGGATGGCGTTTACCTGTTCTTGCAACAATGCTCTGGGTTGTCGTCGCTCTCGTAGCGGGTGCAATTTACCCCTCACTTGTGCAGCGCTTTTCAGTGCAACCTAACGTCAGTACAAAAGAGCTTCCATATATTGACCGCAACTTGACCGCAACGAAAAACGCAATGGGTTTGAGTGATGTCAATCAAGTCGATGTCAAGTTTGGTTCTATAGACGCAGCGGATGTCTCTGCGGATGCCGAACCATTGCGTGATGTTCGGCAACTCGACCCGCTACAGATGCGTGATCGATTTGTCTTGGATGAAGGACAAACTTCGTACTTCGCGATTCGCGATCTAGATGTCGACCGCTATGAGATAGATGGTCGAATTCAACAAGTGTTGGTTGGTGCCCGAGAATTAAACACAGCCGGTATTCCAAACCGCACATGGGTTTCACGACATCTCCTATATACACACGGCTGCGGTCTGGTCGTTGCGCCGGCAAGCAAAGTCACGATTGACGGAAGACCTATTTATAAGAACCTTGATGTGAAACGGCCGGAATTGTATTTCGGTGAAGGTCTTGATTCTTATGCATTGGTAAACAGTCGCGAAGCAGAACAACCATGCGCAGACGGCAAACCGAGCGCATTCTCGGGAGCCGGCGGGGTGCAACTTTCGTCGTTGGTTCGTCGGGCAGCATTTGCCGTGCATTTTGGTGAGTTCAACCTCATAGGTTCGGGCTTGATCACACCACAGTCGCAGATTATGTTTTTTCGAAATGTTCGTGAGCGAGCAGAAAAAATTGCACCGTTTTTGAAAATGGACGCTGACCCGTATCCCGTTGTGGTTGACGGAAAAGTCATGTGGGTGTTAGATGCGTTTACCACGACCAATCGATATCCATACGCGCAAAGAGCGAATATCGACCAATTGACTTTTGGTAGTGGTTTAAATACTGACTTTAACTATGTTCGCAACAGCGTAAAAATAGTCGTTGATGCCTATGACGGGTCAATGAAATTTTATGTTGTAGATCCGAAGGATCCGATTGTTTCGACGTGGCAATCGGTGTTTCCAAAGTTATTTACTTCAGTGTCACTCGCGCCGAAGCAACTTGTCGAACACTTTAGATATCCAGAAGATTTGTTCAGGGTGCAGACAAATACCTATGGTCGATATCAGTTTGACGATGCAACAATGTTTTTCAACCGCAATGCTGCTTGGAGCGTCGCTCAAGCACCTGCAATTGAACCTGAAGGATTAACCGGTGCCGTTTCTGGCGGACTCGTAGACGACTTAAATTCAGTCAACACCGGAGAAGTTCGTGATGCCAGCGTGGCGCGATTTGAGCCGTACTACACGATGTTTCATGCACCAGGTAGTGCTCAAAAAGCAGGTGTGTTTTCAATGTTGCGTCCGTTTGTGCCTTTTTCGGCCGACAATGCCCGCAAAGAATTACGCGCGTTTATGGTCGTCTCTAGCGAGCCCGCAACATATGGGCAATTGACGGTCTACAAAATTAATGATCCACTGCCAGAAGGACCAGCAACTGTGGCTGCAGAAATCGGTAGCGATCCTGCTGTTTCTCAACAGATCACTTTGCTTGATCAAAGAGGCTCTCGAGTAATTTTTGGTGACTTGCAAATTGTAAGTGTCGGAAAAGGCCTCGTCTATGTTCGGCCATTATTCGTACGACCTGATGATCCGTCGGCAAAACAAATATTCGTCAGAAAATTTCTCGCGTCATACAACAACAAAGTTGTTCTCGCCGACGATCTAACCTCGGCAGTTACTAAATTATTTCCGGGCTTCAAAGACAATCTTGGTGACAGATTTGATGACGGTGCGGCCGCGCCAGTTGACGACTCAGCAACGCAAAGCACGCCGACTGATGGCACCGCTAGGACAGATACAACTCTGCCGTCGAGCACTGCCAACAGCACGACATTGGATTCTCCAAGCGCATTGCTCGCAAAAGCCGAAGAATTGTTCGCACAAGCCGACGCGGCACTTGGTGAAACTCCGCCAGATTTTGCCTTGTACCAGCAGAAACTCG